>NZ_JACSJQ010000010.1:0-4856 GCF_018617145.1 Exiguobacterium sp. s75 | reverse complement strand
AGCGAACAGCCCAAAAAAGTTTTTGTGGAAAATAAAGACTTTCCACAACGGTGATTGTTTTGTTAATATTAAGACAATTAAACATGGACGAAAAAAAAGCCACTCCTCCCCATATCAGAAGCTACCAACTACTGATACGAATCAAAGGAATGACTTTTGTTTAACCAAGTGCGCTAACACTGGTTAAACGGTGTACCCCCTGAACACCTCAGAGGGCACGTTTATAGGTACATACTAACCTGTTTTTTAAGCAAAAACAAGCGTATGGGCCCTATCTACAAAGACCGTTTGACTGGAGAGCGCCAGTTGAACGGTCTTTTTCGTTTTCCATAAACTCATTTTTAAGATGAGTTTATGGACTAATCGAATAAGAGGAATTGCCTGATACCTCTCAAAAACACTGACAAAGGTGAGTTGAGCCTTATGCGGACGTGCACGACACGTCGAGGGAGCGCCCCGTAATCAACGGCTCATGGAGATCGGAACGATGCCGAGAACCATGAGTGCCTACATATCCCTAACGTCTTCCCAATCGGACGTTAGGGAGGGTGAGGGCTACCTTAGTGCTGAATGAAGGAAAGACAAGACCCCTACGGGGGTGAAGGATCGTACATAAGTAGACTGCTAAAAATCGTAACCAATCACTACGGCAGGACTTCCCGTTATGAACGGGGAGGACGATACAACCGAGTTGATGAACCGGTGCACGGCATCGGGGGGCGTTGAAACCGCAAGGGCTTGTTTGAGTGTGTAGTACGGTCATGGGGAAACCCTAGCATTAGATTGGGCTGATACGACGGAAACCGAGCATGAAGCGAGGGATGAACCCGAATCAGACGTGCCTTCCTTCCCATCCCGCAATCTAATCGACGTTGTCGAATTTTGCCGGATAGGAAGGCATTTTCTGTCCGCCGTTTCCGTCATTTCGCTTCAGGATGAATGTTGCCCTCGCTCCATGCAAGTGAAAACTTGAGGAAATGCCTGCCACATTGGCGAGACGTAGACGATGCAAATTAGTATGTGGCACGAGGAATACGAGCCTAGCGTAGTCTGGCGAAGTGTTCCGCATGTGCCCCGACAAGCGAGCGAAGGCGTAAACGCCGTAGCGAAGTGCGTTCAGTGGAACGAAGAAGGGCGTTGAAAGATCCACGGTAGCAATCCGAAGAGATTGCAGCGTGGATCGAGTAGTCAGTGGATGATTTTAGCTATTTACTTTGAGGGATGAAGGGGTTACGGTGCATTTGAGCCGTTAAATAAAAGTAGGGAGAGTGGTTAGATTGTCAAAAGATACTAGTCATTTTGTGAAGTGTGCAGAGAACTGCGGTAGATCGTTGTCGACGTACAATCATTTAGAAGAACGTTGGGACGGTGCGTATATCTGTGATAGCTGTGCTTCTAGCATGCAGGTTTGTCCAGATTGTAGTCGATACTATCACTATGGTGAATCACAAGCGTTTTGCCCAGAACACGAAAGTGATCATTAAATCATGATGATTGCGTGAAATAAAAACTCCACGCAAACTTAGCGACGCTCTCAAGCCAAAGTCTGAAAAATGGACAAAAATCGACCGAATTCACAAACTTTTTGACCCTCAAAAGGCGGGAAAATGATGGATGAAATTTGGATTTCAATGACGAACGGATCGACCTACGAGGTTGCCAACATCGACTTTGAGACGCTCGAAGCCGAGATTTCGGAGAAACGGGCGATCGGCGACCTGCTGATTCGACTCGATTACTTCCAGCCCGACCCGAAAGGGAAGATTCTTATCAAGAAAGGGCTCGTCCTCATGCTCGACCAAATCGTGTCGATTTCGCTCCAAGAAAGTCTCGATTCTTGAAGCGAAATTAATGTGTCAATTGCCTATAAAGTTAGTATTCGTAGCAAAGACCCATGTACGGCCCGAAATTCGCCTTTTCAGGCATTCCCGGCTATGCATGGGTCTTTGCCTTTATTTCTCACGAGGACGTCTCTCAGAACGTTTTAACGCTCCATATCGCGACTTTTCTCTTCGTACTTCGCCCCGTATGTCTCTCGATGCCATTCGAACCCCTCTTTTTCCTTCTCGTTCTCAAGTTCTGGTTCGACTGATCCGTTCATTTCGAAGGTCGCTCTCGACTTGAAAGACCCAATCCATTTATCCAATTTATCTTGAGCAATCATCTTTTGATTGACCAGTGCTTCTTTCAACTTGGTTAATACGGACTTGAAAAACTCAATCTCTCTCGCCAGTCGTCGATTCTCTTGCAGAAGATTCGGGATGCGATCGTTCTGCGACTCGAGATACCTGTTCCGATCCATGAGTTGTTTCTTTTCTCGTTCGCTCGCCTGCAGCGCCTTTTGTAGTTGGACCGACAATTCGGCTTGTTTCTTCAAGTTCTCGAAAGAAGAAGGGGAGATTGTCAGGTTGCTCGATAGTTTTTGTGGCTTGGCGCTCTCGTTGAAACTCTCGACTAGACGAAGATCTGATAATGCATCGACCGTCTCTTGGATTTCCGAACGGTACTGATCCGCCTGCCCTTTCAACGATTTGATTTCTTTGCTGATGAAATCTTCTGTCGTCTCGAGTTCTGCATAGAGAGAGTCCAATTGCTTTTGACCGACTTCGATTTGTTTTCTTTGCTTCCCGAGTAGAGTCTCGTATTCGACTACCTGCTCGTCCAACTGGTCACGGACGTCCTTGGCCTTCATCACGTACTCTTTGCCTTTAGTCGCTTTTTCGGACAAGTCTTGGACTTCTTCTCGAAGTTGCTCCGTTTGGCGCTTGAAGTCTTGATGCGCCTTGAATTCATGAATGTCGAGTTTCATCTTCGTCTTCTCGCCACTCGCCCGTTTCACGTCAAACCCTCGTTCGTGGAGAAACTTCGGTAGTTGGTCGTGAATCTCCCGCAACGCTTTCGGTCCCATTACCGTCCTTGCCTGTAATTTGCCGTTCTCTTTGTTCACGGGCATGAAGTGAAGGTGCATGTGGGGCGTCGTCTCGTCCAGATGCACCTTGGCACTCATCACGTTCTCTTTGCCGTACCGATCACAGAAGTATTCATAGCAACTCTTGAAGTATTTCTGATGCTCCTCGTCCGTCATCTTGTCGGCTTCTTCTTTCGGGATCGTGATGATGTTGGAATACAGGACGACCGAGTTTTTCTGAACACGGCTGCCTTGTTTTTTCAGTTCGTCCCGTCTTTCTTTAGTACGTTCATAGAGACCTACTTCACTTTTCACGAAATCGTAGTTGAGGTGGGTTCGGGTTGGATCGATCATGTGGTTCTTGATTTTGCCTTCTCGTTCTTGTTCTTTCTCTTTGCCTTTGACGTCGCTCATTTGATTCTTTTGAGCGTTCCAAGCGAATTCGAATGCCAATAGAAAATCCTCCTTTAAATAAAATTTCTAAAAATTTCTCTTTTCAGTTGACAAATTTCTATAAGTTTCTTATATTAGAAATATCAAACAGGAATGAGGTGCCGTTATGGCTGAAAACAAGCAACCGAGTAGAAGTGCTCTTTTGGAGCAAGTGGTACAAGGTATTTTGAAAGAGAAACTAGGTGCTCAATCATCAATTCAGTTCACTCGCAATGACATCATCGAGGAGTTGAGCAAAACGCACAAAGATGAAGAGTCATTGTTTACGGGAGTTTTAAACCGTCTATTCGAAAAAGACGACCGAATCAAAAAGGTTGCTCGTGGGGTGTATGAACTTCGCGTGAAGGAAGATCTGGATGCCTTAGATTACTCTCATGTCATTAAGGTTCTTGATGATGCACTGGGAGAACTCGATGCTCTTTCTACCAATGTTACGATCATTGAGGGTACGGTTTTTACTGAACGAGACCGTGAAGTGATTGCGTGTTTCAGCCAAACAATCAAGAAATTAAAAGGAATCAAGAAAGAAGTTGAAGAGGAAGTTCGGGAGTACTGGGATCATTCTGAATAAAAAGAGTATAGCCCGCTATACTCTTGCAAGCAAGAGGCGGGCTCTACGAGGTAAAAATCAAGGGATGTTTCTCGTGTCAGGTCACGAGAAAGGGAGTGCCAATCCCTGTCGGGATCGACACTCCCAAGACCATTCTTCCCCGACCCGTTCCCTCGCGGTCACTGGATCAGAGAAGTGGATTCCACTCGAACGGCTACATCGTATCGATACGATGTAGCCGTTCAAATAGAATTTCAAAATCAAAAGCCGACCCGTAAAACGGATCGGCTTGTCGGCTGCCTCTTATCGAGTTTTGCGTGGTTTAGCCCAGAAGCAGAATGCCTTTTTACCGTAATGCGAAGCGTAAATACGCTTGCCGTTACGAGTAGTAATAAAAGGCGAACATACCCAGACCATACCCTCTTGAGGAGGTTCTGTATTTGGATTCTCCATCTCGCACGTCCTTTCCCGACTGACTCGAGTCAATGGGAACTTACCTATTTTCGAAATAAAGCATTTGCGCAAGATGGAGGACTTTTGGTATGATTCGAGTTGTTCAGGCACGAATCATATCAGTATCCTAAGGTTGCACGAGGTCGGTTCCCCCGACTCGAGTGCAGCCGTTTTTTTTTGAATTCGGTTGAAGGAAACGATTAATCTTGATGCATAACTCCCATCTAGGCTTATCGATTACCCTTCATTAATATATATAGCGTGATAAGGAAACGTTGTCAATAGATTCCATGGTAAATGTAACACAACTGTAACATAAGTTGGCTTTTCAACCATTGGTGCTGTCGCCTTCGCCCTGATCGCCCTACATGTATAATGATAAAACGATACTCGCCTAAAAAATAGCGAACAGCCCAAAAAAGTTTTTGTGGAAAATAAAGACTTTCCACAACGGTGATTGTTTTGTTAATATTAAGACAATTAAACATGGAC
>NZ_JACSJQ010000009.1:5861-18277 GCF_018617145.1 Exiguobacterium sp. s75 | reverse complement strand
CACGGAAGTTAAGCGTCTCAGCGCCGAAAGTAGTTGGGGGATCTCCCCCTGTGAGGATAGGACGTTGCCAGGCAACAACGCAGGACGACTGAGCATACGCTCGGTCGTTTTTTTACGTTCATAATGAAACCGAACTCCAAGATCTACTGATCCATACAATGAAATTCCGAACAATTTGCATATAATTTAAGCCAATGAACACAATTCTGAACTTTCTGAACATCGGGAATTGAATTGCACTTTTGCGTTATACCTGTTACCATTACAGAAATATTTCGAAACAAAGATGTAGGTAGAACGAGAAAGGGGCCATCAATTTTTATGTGGGAAAATAAGTTTGCAAAAGAAGGTTTAACATTTGATGATGTATTACTCGTACCACGGTTTTCAAATGTCTTACCACGTGACGTTGATTTAAGCACGAAGCTCTGTGAAGGACTCGAATTAAATATTCCAATCATCAGTGCCGGTATGGATACTGTCACTGAAGCCCCAATGGCGATCGCTATGGCCCGTCAAGGTGGTTTAGGTGTCATTCACAAGAACATGTCGATGGAAATGCAGGCTGAGCACGTCGATCGCGTAAAGCGCTCAGAAAATGGTGTCATCACAAACCCGTTCTATTTAACTCCAGACCGTCAAGTATATGATGCAGAATACTTGATGAGTAAATACCGTATTTCGGGCGTTCCAATCGTCAACTCAGAAGAAGAGCGTCAATTGATCGGTATTTTAACGAATCGTGATCTTCGCTTCATCAAAGACTATTCGACGGTGATCAAAGATGTCATGACGACAGAGAATCTCATCACAGCAAAAGTGGGTACATCGCTTGAAGAAGCTGAACGTATCCTTCATCAACATCGTATCGAGAAACTTCCACTTGTCGATGAGAACGGCGTATTGAAAGGTCTCATTACGACGAAAGATATCGAGAAGGTCGAACAGTTCCCGAACGCAGCAAAAGATAAGCAAGGTCGTCTTCTTGTCGCAGCTGCAGTCGGTGTGACGAAAGACGCGGCCTCACGTGCTCAAGTGTTGGTTGAAGCAGGTGTGGATGCACTAGTCATCGATACGGCACACGGTCACTCAGCTGGCGTACTTGAAAAAGTGCGTGAATTACGTGATATGTTCCCGTCCCTTCCAATTATCGCAGGGAACGTGGCGACAGCAGAAGCGACACGTGCATTGATTGAAGCAGGAGCATCCGTCATTAAAGTTGGGATTGGACCAGGCTCGATCTGTACGACACGTGTCGTCGCAGGTGTCGGTGTTCCGCAAATCACAGCAGTTTATGACTGTGTGACAGAAGCGAAAGAGCACGGTGTCTCAGTCATCGCTGACGGTGGAATCAAGTACTCTGGTGATATCGTCAAAGCGATTGCCGCAGGAGCCAACGCAGTCATGCTCGGAAGCTTGCTCGCAGGTGTGAAAGAGAGCCCAGGTGAGATGGAAATCTACCAAGGTCGTCAATTCAAGACGTACCGTGGTATGGGATCGGAAGCATCGATGAAACGCGGAAGCCAAGACCGTTACTTCCAGGAAGCAGACAAAAAGTTCGTTCCAGAAGGTATCGAAGGTCGCGTCGCGTATCGCGGTGAACTGGCTGACACGGTCTATCAATTGATCGGTGGTCTTCGTTCAGGTATGGGGTATTGCGGCGCTGCCGACATTCGTGCCCTTCGTGAAGATACACAGTTCATTCGTATGACAGGTGCTGGACTCCAAGAGAGCCACCCACACGATGTCAACATCACAAAAGAAGCACCAAACTATTCACGTTAATGAAAAACCGCCATCCTGTTCACTCAGGATGGCGGTTCTTTATTTGCGTTTCTCGACTAAAATGACAGTTCCTCCTTGATCTTGTGCAGGAAGTGAGACGGTCACCTTCCCGTCTTTTTGAACCGTGTATGACTTGCCGCTATAGCGGTCAATCAAAACGGTCTTCGCCTTGTACGACGTCTTAAATGAAACGGTTTGCGCTTTTTCTTTCGTGTTCAATCCGACAAGAACAGACTGTTTGCCGTAGGCCCGCTCAAAGATCGAATAACCAGAAGTAGCATTCACAGCGACGGATGAACGCGTTCCTTTACTGAATACGTGAGAATAGTCTGCACGGATATTCAATAGTTTCTGGTAATGCGTATGCATCGCTTTCCCTTCCCCTTTGACACGTGACCAGTCGAAGTCATAGCGGTTCTCGTTAAATTCACCTTTGTCCATATCCCCTGCATGTTTACCAGATTGTCCGACCTCTTCTCCGTAATAGATGACCGGTTGACCTTTGGCCGTAATCTGAAGGGCAGCAGCGACCATTTGCTTGCCTGTGTCTCCACCTGCACGCGAGACGAGGAATCCATCTTCGTCATGGCTACTTAAGAATTGTCCAAGTGTTGCTTCATTCGATAATTGGTTATTCCGGTATTGAAGCGCTTTTTCTACATCTTCAATGTTGCCGTTTACGAATCGCTCGGCCTGGTATTTAAAATCGAAGTCGAGCAAGGAATCCATTTGACCACTTCTCAAATAGCCGCCTGTGTTGTTGATGCTGGCACCATAGTGTTCGCCGATGAGTTTGAAATCCGGCTTGATTGTTGTCAGCTCATTTTTGAATGATTTCCACGTCGTTGAATCTACATGTTTGACCGTATCGACACGGAAATAGTCGATCGTATTTCCTTTTTTCGTTTTCGAACGTTTGATCCAATCCGTCTGCCATTTGACCAATTGCTCCCGCACGGCCGCTTCCTCGGTCTTGAAATCAGGAAGACCAGATAAGGACATTCTGAGGTCGTCCCCATCGACCGGATTCTCGCGAATCATGCCATCGAATACTTGTCGTTCTGCATCCGTCGGGAAATTCGTGACGGCTGAACTTGCACCTGGTTCCATGCCGTAGCCTGGATGGTTCAAGACGACATCGACCATAATTTTGATGCCACGCTTATGCGCCTCGTCAATCAATTTATGGAATGCGGCCATATCTCCAAGGTGTTCATCAAGTTTTTCAAAGTTTTTCGCCCAATATCCGTGATAGCCATATTGAGACCCATCTTTCCCATAACGCAAATCCCAATCGATGTTATCCACAATCGGTGTAATCCAGATTGTATTGATGCCCAAGTCGTCTAAATAATCGAGTTTTTTTGTGACACCCGCAAAGTCTCCACCATGGTACGATTCCAGATGGTCTTTATCATAGTACTCACGGTTCGGATTATCATTGGACACGTCCCCGTTATAGAAGCGGTCGGTTAGCATGAAGTAGATTCGTGCCTCATCCCAATCAAATGCTTGTTTCTCTTTCATCGATTTCGGAACGACACGGATGGTGGTCTTCGAGCGATGGACATTTCCATACTGGTCGACGGCTGTGACAGAGAGCGTCTTGTTTCCTGGTTTGATCGTATCTTTCACCGCAATGGTTTGAGCATTCAATGCACGGTCGATGTGCAACTTAGCGGGTCCTCCGAGAGGTCGTGCATCGATATAGAGTTCACGAAGCGTCACTCCCTTCGGTAAAGTTGGTTTTACCCGTAGGACGGCATTTTCTCTGGAGCTAATCGCTTTTGGACTGACTGAAGAAGTGAGTTTGACGGTCGGTTGGCGATACTCGATTTGAGAAGCCTCAAAGTACGGATCCTTCACTTCAGTCGTCACCCCGTCTTTTGTGACGAGGTACGTGTAATCATGAACGCCTTCAGGCAAACGCACTGTGTGGCGGAACCATTCGTTTTCAGGCTCATACGTCATTGGATAACTTTCATCATTGATTTTGAGTGCGACCTGTTCGATTTCATTCATTTTTCCGGATTCATAGAGTGCTACATCGCGGTAGAAGAAACTGATCCCGTCTGTACCGTACACTGGTCCGTTGACTGTCGGAACTTGATGGAACACACCTTTGCCGCTTTCGACGAGGACCTTCGTGACACGGTCTTCTCCGAGCGTGACGTATCTGTCTTCTCCGTATGCGTCCTTCACGGCCCAATCCGTTCCTTTTCGGATCACAAATCCGACTTTGGTGGCGTCTTGGCCAACGGGAATTCGGAAGATGGCCTCGTCCTCCGTGATGCGATACGGGTCAACTTGGCCGTCTTTTTTACCGGTGCTCCACGTCCACAAGTTCCAATCCGTATAATCTCCATCCGCGCGGACATACTTCATCTCGATATAACGAGTCGTTTCCCATGGATCGGCGAGCTTGGTTGCCGTTTTGAACGAAGTCGTCAAGGCAGGGAGTGACGTGTTGGAAATCATCCCTGTCACCGCATCCGCTGGGATGGTCGCCGTATATGACGTGTCGAGTGCGAGTGCCTCTTTCGGCTGAAGCGTCACGGTCGAACCGTTCGTTGTCACGTCGACCGGGATTTTTGTCTCTCCTTGTTGAAGCGTGGCTGCTTCAGTATCGAGACGGACAGGTTCGTTGAACGTCCATGTGATTGGGGTAGACACATCCACGTCGATCGAGGATGAAGCCGGGGTCACCGAAACGACCTCAAGCTGATCAACCGTCTCCACCCCATTTAACGTGAACGGGGCACTATATACGGATTGCGTCGACGGAGTAGCAGCGACGTTCCAGCTGTTCGCCAGTTGGTTGGCCGCGTTACTTGGAATCGTATCGAACGCACCATGCTCTCCTGCATTATTGCCGCTCAATACAGTCAAGGCACGAACTTGGTCTCCATTGTTTAGCCCGAGTAAGGATAATGGAATCTTTCCTTCGAATCCTTTCGTCCGGTCCACTGCGAAAGCCGCACCGTTCAATTGGTTCAATTGTAAGAGTGGGGTATCCTGTCCGGCCTTATAAAGGGCGGCCTCTTTGACTTTTTGATCGCCATCGACACGAACGAGAACATGATATTGAGGTGCCTTGTCGACGCCTGTAAAGTCGAATGGGTATCCGAGTGGATTTTCAGAGACGCCAGAATCTTCATCGTTAATTTGAAGGGCGATGTTAATGTATTGTCCGTTGTCGCCCCAATTCGGGACATTGTTCGCATCTACGTAAAAATAAAGATGTTGAGCATCGTTTTGTATGTATAAATCACCGACATCAAATCCTTGCCAACCCGTAGCCGGGGAAGTCGCAAGGGCTGGGGTTGAAGTCCAGTCTGTTTTCGATCCATCAATCGTCATCGTAGTCGGTTCGGCCAATGCGTTCATCGGGACACCGGCTTGAATGAGTAATGCTCCGGAAAGGATCAGCGTCGAAGCCTGACGAGCGGTTGTTTTTTTCATGAGGCACCTCTTCCTGTCAAATATATTTGCACACTTTTATGCAAACGTTTTCAAAAATAGTTTAGCGGAATTTGAAAGCGCTCACAATATGTTTTTGCAAAAATAATAAACCGCCTCTCCTATTTTGAAAGGAGAAGCGGTCAAGAGGATGGAGCGACGAGCTTTCCTTTTACAATCAGGCGCTCTGTCGTATCGAACGTACACGTGATTAACGTGATGGTTGGGGTTGAGGTGTCATCTAATACATCGACTCGTTCAGGAGAGACGGTTTCAAGCGAAGTGACTACGTACTCGTACGTTTGCACTTCATCCTGAAGGTAGATCGTCGCACCGACCTCGATTTCATGGAGCGGTCCGAATAGAGCGGTCGCTCGTTGTAAATAGTGGCCGGCGAGCGCATAGTTCCCTTTGCCCATCTCTTGTTCAGGATGCATCGTTCCGGCGCCTACCGCGAGACTTTCATTGTCCAATCCTTTCATGATGGGAAGTTTCAGTGAGACATCGGGAATTGAAATCACGCCGATTGTCGGCAAATTATGAAACCGATTGCGCGCTTGTAGGACGTCCGATACAGAGAGTGGACTGACGGCTTTGAAATCATAACTTGGATCAAATTCGCTCTCTTCTTGAAATTTCATCTGTTCCACCACGTATTCACTCGTCGAACTGGCAATGGCATTTTTCCAAATCGGACTCGTCAAAAAGAGGATGCCGCTCCCAATGAGTAAAAGTCCGATGAGCCACCGGATACGTCGATTCATGACTTCCCTCCTTTTGAAACTTCCCACGCAAGCATCAACTGAACGATCACGTCAGGTAAAGTCGACTCCGGCAAATGCGCAAACCCGAATAGAAATTGCTTGTGGGAGTCCGGATGCACGATGCGATAGTCGTTCATGGATTTAATGGCGATTCCGGCGGATTCGGCGGACCGCTTCAATTCTTGTTCTGTTCGCTCGGTCGCGATGGTCAAAACGACGTGCAATCCGGCACTTGCTCCGGTCACGGTGACGGTCGGTTCGAATGGTCGGAAGGCTGAGAGGACACTTTCTAACTTACGACGGTATATTTTTCGCATCCGGTTCAAATGCTTCTCAAAGTCACCGCTCGACATAAATAAGGCCAACGTCTGTTGTTCGAACCGGGGAACGCTACAGGTGAAATACTGGTGTCGTTCCCGGTAACGGTTTAACAAGGGTGTCGGTAAGACCATATAGCCGATGCGTAAGGATGGCATGAGAGATTTTGAAAACGTACTGATATAGATAACCCGTTCGTTCGGGTCCATGCTCTGCAGTGACGGAATCGGCTTGCCGCTATAGCGAAACTCGCTGTCGTAATCGTCTTCGATGATATACGTCTGATGGACGAGTGCCCAATTTAACAAACGTTGCCTTCGACTGACAGACAGGACGGTCCCTGTCGGAAATTGATGAGCAGGTGTGACATATAGTGCATCGATTGCATGACGCTCGAGTTCATTCACACAAACACCACTATCGTCTACGGGAATAGGAATCGATGTGCGTCCTTGTTGCTCGAACAACAGGCGCGTGAGCGGATAGCCAGGGTCTTCGATTCCGAAGATAGACGAGTCAGGTAAGAGATTCAAGAGCTGTGGCAACAGCTGTTCCGTTCCGGAGCCGACGATGATCTGTTCTGGTGAGCACTGTACGCCGCGGGAGTGATAAAGATATGTGGCGATTTCTTGGCGTAATTCTAGATCTCCTTGAACAGAACCTAACGCAAGTAATTCATGATTCACGTCATCGACTACATGTTTGATGTGTCGCTTCCATCGTTCAAACGGGAAGGCAGTCGTGTCGATTTGACTCGGGGAAACATCATAATCATATGTCTTTCGCTGAGGGGCTGGTGTGATGGTACTACTCGAGCGCCGGACGTACAGTTCCTCTTGAGGTAACACATAAAATCCTTTTCGAGGAATGGACTCGATGTATCCTTCGGCGAGTAACTGGGCATACGCGAACTCGACCGTGGTCTGCGAGACATCTAAAAATTGAGAGAGCTTACGCTTTGAAGGTAATTTGGTTCCTGTCTTTAACGTATCGTCGAGGATGGCATCCCGAATGTGCTTATACAATTGCTCGTAAAGCGGGATGGACGATTCTTGATCAAGCGATAAGGTAAGCATATCCATGGTGTGACGTTCCTTTCTTTACGAACCAAAAAAGAAGTAGAGCATAAACCCAAGAATAATGATGAAAGAGACAATCCCGGGTGTCCCGAATGAGGCACGATGACCCCCATCAAACGAATCGCGGTTTAACATACGTATTCCTCCTTTATACTTCAACAGGTTCGTGATAGATGAAATAGAGTCCTTTATTTAAAACTGACCACTTTAAATAATGAGAAACTGGCACTTTTAATATAGTCAATTCAACTTATACTAGCAAGTAGAACACGAATCAATGGAGGGATTTCAATGGAAAAGAGACAAGTAGGGACAGATAAAGTAAAACGTGGGATGGCTGAAATGCAAAAAGGTGGCGTCATCATGGACGTCATCAACGCTGAACAGGCGAAAATCGCTGAAGCTGCCGGTGCTGTGGCTGTCATGGCGCTCGAACGTGTACCATCAGATATCCGTAAAATGGGTGGCGTTGCCCGTATGGCTGACCCGACAATCATCGAAGACGTCATGGGGGCAGTATCTGTGCCGGTTATGGCAAAATGCCGGATCGGGCATATCGCTGAAGCACGTGTCCTCGAGTCGATGGGGGTCGACTTCATTGACGAGAGTGAAGTGTTGACACCAGCCGACGAAGAGTTCCACTTGTACAAGCGCGACTATACGGCGCCGTTCGTATGTGGAGCACGCGACCTCGGTGAAGCAGCCCGCCGTATCGGTGAAGGGGCAGCGATGATTCGTACAAAAGGGGAGCCGGGAACAGGGAACATCGTCGAAGCGGTTCGTCATATGCGTACAGTCCAAGCTCAAGTGAAACGTCTCTTGTCGATGAGCGTAGATGAGGTCATGACAGAGGCGCGCGACCTCGGTGCACCGTTTGAAGTATTGATGCAAATCCGTGAAGCGGGCCGTCTGCCGGTCGTAAACTTCGCAGCAGGTGGAATCGCGACACCAGCGGATGCTGCCTTGATGATGCACCTCGGGGCAGATGGAGTCTTTGTCGGATCTGGTATTTTCAAAGCGGAGAACCCAGAAAAATTTGCACGTGCCATTGTAGAAGCAACAACGTATCACGATGACTATGAGCGAATCGCACACTTGTCAAAAGGATTGGGTGAGGCGATGAAAGGACTCGACGTCCGCACACTCAAAGAAGAAGAACTCATGGCACCACGAGGCTGGTAAGATGGTAACGATTGGCGTATTAGGAATGCAAGGTGCGATTCGTGAGCATGTTCGCATGCTGGAAGCGCTCGGTGCTCGAACCGTTGTCGTTCGCTCGGTAGAAGACTTGGAGTCAATTGACGGACTCGTGTTACCAGGTGGAGAGAGCACGGCAATGCGTCGACTACTCGATCGTTATGGATTACTTGAACCACTTCGAGAGACGGAAACGTTACCAATGTTCGGCACATGTGCCGGCATGATTCTTCTCGCGAACGAAGTCGAAGGGTATGACGCCCACTTGAAGAAAATCCCGATGACAGTGAAACGCAATGCGTTCGGACGTCAGGTCGACAGTTTTGAAGTCGACCTTCCAGTGAAAGGGATCGATGAGCCAGTCGAAGCGGTCTTTATTCGTGCCCCACAAGTGGCACGTGTCGAACCGGAAGTAGATGTGCTCGCTGAAGTGGAGGAAGCGATTGTGGCGGTCCGTTACAATCAGTATCTGGCTTGCTCGTTCCATCCCGAATTGACGGATGACCTCTCGTTACATCGCTATTTTATCGAGATGGTCAAAGCGAATCAGAGTCAACATGTATAAGTTTGAGGGACCTCGCAAAAAGGGGGTCCTTCAAACTTATTTTTTGTTACACTGAACAAAGAAGCGTACAGAAAGGGGAAACGATGTGAAGGCCCGTTATTTCATCATATTGCTCACTGTCGTATTCGTCATACAGACCATGTTGCCATCGGCTGCCTCTGCGGCCGCTCCGAAAGTGGATGCAGCAAGCGCGATGCTTGTAGACGTGACGACAGGACAAGTTCTATTTGCCAAACAAGAAGATTCGATGCTTCAGCCGGCTTCAATCACGAAGCTGATGACTGCATTTTTGACGCGTGAGGCGATTCAGGCAGGGAAACTCAGTTGGACACAAGAAATCACACCGAGCGATGCTGCTTTGGCGTTGACGAGAAAGCCGGGGTTGGCACGAATCCCGCTGTTAAATAAACCATATACCGTCAAAGAATTATACGATGCCGCGTTGATTCGTTCAGCGAATGAAGCGGCCGTAACGCTCGGGGAGGCCGTATCCGGTTCGGAAGAGGCATTCGTCAAAGAGATGAATCGCCGGGCTGATGAATTAGGGATGACGCAAACGACGTTCGCGAACGCCTCAGGACTCGATTCTGAATCCGCTGGCCTACCGGGAGACAACTTGACGTCTGCTAAGGACTTGATGAAGCTCGCGATCGCGTATTTGACGACGTATCCGGAAGTGCTCGACGTGACGAAGCGGGCATACGTGGACGTCGACGGTGTTCGATTTGATGCGACGAATCGCATGCTCGCTAATCGTGACCTCGCTTATCCGGGAATGCTCGGCTTCAAGACAGGCACGACGAATGAGGCGGGATATTGTTTCATCGGCGTATCCACACGGGATGGGCGTACCGTTTTGTCGGTCGTCCTCGGTGCAACATCGGACGAGGGACGTTATGCAGCAACGAAAGCGCTACATGATTATGCTTATGCGGATTTCGTGATGACCCCAATCTTGCGGATGGGGGAGACAATCTCCAAGATGGCAACGGTCTCTCAAGGCGAGGAAGAGCAAGTCGCGGTCCGAACGACGAACGACTTTGAAGTATTAGTCGAAAAAGGAAGACCCGTACCGGAGCCCGAATATGATCTGCTTGATTTAGAGGCTCCGATTAAGGCTGACACACAGGCAGGCATGGTCACCATCGATTCTTCGGAGAACGTACGCTATTTAGAGGGAGAGGCTCCTCCTAAGATGGCACTTGTTACAGCGGAGTCGGTCGATACCGCCTCGTTCTTGACGAGAATAACGCGAGCTTTTTTGGATTTCCTCGATCAAATCCGACTCGCACTTGGAAAAATCAGTCTTGTCGAACAAGTTGAGATGTTGTAAAGTAAGATTAATTCAATGACAGATGCGATGATGAGAATAAGTACGTTACGTACGTCTACTGACAGAGAGCTAGTGGTTGGTGCAAACTAGTGAGATGACGTGACCGAATCGGCCTCGGAGCATTGACTTGGAAACAAGTCACGTTCGCACACGTTACGTGCATCGAGTGGCTCAAACATTTGGGCAACGAGGGTGGCAACGCGGATCCAAGGTGGTTCGTCCCTTTCCTACGGGAAAGGGACGTGCCACCTTTTTTATATGAAAAAGGAGGAATAGCAATGTTAGACATTAAACGTTTGCGACAGGATTTTGAAGGGATTAAAGAAAAGTTAGCTCACCGGGGGGAAGACTTGAGTGCACTTGACCGCTTCCCACAACTAGAGGAGAAACGTCGCGACTTGATCAACGAAGTCGAAGTGAAGAAAGCGAAGCGCAACGAAGCGACAAAACAGATCGCTGAATTGAAGCGGAACAAAGAAGATGCCGAAGGTCCGATTTTAGAGACACGTCGCCTCGGCGATGAAATCAAACTGTTGGACGAAGATTTACGCGAAGTTGAGGCAGAACTCAACTTGATTTTACTCAGCATCCCAAATATCCCGCACGAATCAACACCAATCGGCGAAACGGAAGACGACAACGTGACGATTCGCGAAATCGGGACAAAGCCTGAGTTTGATTTCGAGCCTAAGCAACATTGGGACGTGATGGAAGACCTTCAAATCGTCGATGTCGAGCGCGCTGGAAAAGTAACAGGTAGCCGCTTCGTCTTCTATAAAGGATTAGGCGCTCGCTTAGAACGTGCCCTCATCAACTTTATGATGGACCTTCATTCAGATGAGCATGGGTACGCTGAAGTGTTACCTCCTTACATGGTCAATCGAGATTCGATGACAGGAACGGGTCAGCTTCCTAAATTTGAAGAGGATGCATTTAAAGTAGCGGATACGAACTATTTCCTCGTTCCGACTGCTGAAGTACCGGTCACGAACATGCACCGTGAAGAAATTCTTGCGGAAACACAACTTCCAATCGCGTATACTGCATATAGTGCAAACTTCCGTTCTGAAGCTGGGTCAGCGGGACGTGACACGCGTGGGTTGATCCGTCAGCACCAATTCAATAAAGTCGAGCTCGTCCGCTTCGTAAAACCGGAAGAGTCTTATGAGCAATTGGAACTGTTGACAGGTCATGCTGAAGAAGTATTGAAACGTCTAGGCCTTCCTTATCAAGTGCTCAGCATGTGTACGGCAGATCTCGGATTCACTGCCGCGAAAAAATACGATATTGAAGTATGGATGCCGGCACAAGGGGTCTATCGTGAAATCTCGTCTTGCTCAAACTTTGAAGATTTCCAAGCGCGTCGTGCGGGAATTCGTTTCCGTCGTGACGCCAATGCGAAACCTGAGTTTGTGCATACGTTGAACGGTTCAGGTTTGGCCGTCGGACGAACGGTCGCAGCGATTCTTGAAAATTATCAACAAGCGGATGGATCGGTCGTGATTCCAGAAGTTCTTCGTCCTTACATGGGTGGAAAAGAAAAGATTGAAATGCCGAACTAAACGCTTGAGCAGCCTCGATTTTGAGGCTGCTCAATTTTTTTAATGTTTTTTCACAAAAGGGTTTGACATCTGTCTCTTCAGTTGGTACTATAAATCATGTCGAGCGACACTGTTGCTCACGAATTGCATATGAGCTTTGGAGGTGTACCCAAGTGGTTTAAGGGAACGGTCTTGAAAACCGTCAGGGGTGTAACAGCCTGCGTGGGTTCGAATCCCACCACCTCCTCCATTTCTTTTTTGGAGGCTCACACAATTTTATATCTTCTGGAGGTGTACCCAAGTGGTTTAAGGGAACGGTCTTGAAAACCGTCAGGGGTGTAACAGCCTGCGTGGGTTCGAATCCCACCACCTCCT
>NZ_JACSJQ010000009.1:0-5761 GCF_018617145.1 Exiguobacterium sp. s75 | reverse complement strand
CCACTTTCTTTTTTTTACACTTTTTTAGGCCTGGAGTTGTACCCAAGTCCGGCTGAAGGGGACGGACTCGAAATCCGTTAGGAGTCGCAAGGCTCGCGTGGGTTCGAATCCCACCAACTCCGCTTTCAATCGGGCATCTGCAGAGGCAGATGCATTTTTTGTATCCACAGACATAAGCGCTGTGGATTTTTTTATGCACAAAAAAGAAGGATCACGCTGTCGTTGGCGCAATCCTTCTATTGATTATCTCACTTTTGCTTCGCGCGCAATCGTGAGTTGCTTTTCGATTTTCTCAAGAATGAGTTCAACTGAATCAGGGTCGTTGATGAGGTCGTACTCTTCAATCGAGAGACGCAATACCGGACACAGGTTGAAGTTGTTGATCCATTCTGTGTAGCGGGCGTACATTTCTTCCCAATAAGCGATTGGTGTTTGCTGCTCCATCTCGCGACCGCGCATCTGAATGCGTTCGAGTACTTGTTCGAACGAACCTTCGAGATAGATTAATAGATCCGGGTGCGGGAAGAACGGTGTCAACACCATTGCCTCGAACAAACTAGAATACGTTTCGTAGTCTGTTGGTGACATCGTCCCTTTTTCATAGTGCATCTTGGCGAAGATGCCTGTATCTTCATAGATTGAACGATCTTGGATGAAGCCGCCACCGTATTGGAAGATTTTCTTCTGTTCTTTAAAACGTTCTGCCAAGAAGTAAATTTGAAGATGGAAGCTCCAACGTTCGAAATCATGATAGAATTTATCGAGGTAAGGGTTGGTATCTACTTTTTCGAGAGACGTTCGGAAATTCAATGCATCGGCTAACGAATTGGTGATCGTTGATTTCCCGATCCCAACCATTCCACCGATTGTAATGATCGTATCGTTCGGGATGTTATATTTATCAATCAGCTTCATTTTATTTGGGCTCCTTTAGTTAATTCTAATTCACGCTCAATCGTTTTTAGGACATGAGTCAAGTCGTCCGGATTGTGTACAAAGTCGAGTTCATCCCCACTGAACGAGAGAATCTTCACTTCTGGATGGGCCGCGCGATATGATTCAACAAACGTCTCATAGTCGTGAGCAAGTTGTTCGAGGTAATCACGAGACATATTCTCTTCCACTTCACGTCCACGCAAGGCGACTCGTTTCATTAATGTCTCAATGCTGGCATGTAAGTAAATGACGACATCAGGTTTCGGCATATCATGTGTCAAAATCTTATAAATCTGCTCGTACTTGTTCAAGTGTGCCGGTTTCAGCGAACGGTGAGCAAAAATCAAGTTTTTGAAAATATGATAGTCCGAAACGACGGATTGTTGCTGACTCAAGTGGTGTTTGTGAATATCATCCAACTGCTTGAATCGATTGCACAAGAAGAACATTTCCGTTTGGAAACTCCATTCTTCGATATCTTCATAAAACTTGCCGAGAAATGGGTTCTCTTCTACAATTTCATTCAGCATCTGCATCGAGAAATGCTGACTGATGATATGGGCCAGTGATGTTTTCCCGACACCAATCGGTCCTTCTACCGTTATAAACATATGATGTCATCCTCCATTATCCAAAGTGCAAGTTCCATTCTAGCACACAATACGAGCGATATGGCGAGGGATTTGATTTTCATTTTTTTTCATAGTTTTAAATAAGAAATGAGGTGAATCGATGGAACGTGATGAGCGATTTATGCAATTGGCCATCGAAGAAGCAAAGAAAGCAGAAGCCATTGGCGAGGTGCCGATTGGTTGTGTGATCGTGAAGGGAGACCAGGTGATCGCAACGGGGCACAATCGTCGTGAGACGGATCGATTGGCGGCAGCACACGCCGAGCTGATTGCGATTGAAACGGCCAATGAGACACTAGGGAATTGGCGATTAGAAGACTGCGAACTATACGTTACCCTTGAACCGTGTCCGATGTGTGCGGGCGCAATCGTGTTGTCTCGCGTGAAACGTGTCATTTTCGGTGCCCACGACCCGAAAGGTGGATGTTGTGGGACGTTGATGAACTTGGTGCAGGATGAGCGGTTCAATCACCAAGCCGAAGTGACAGAAAATGTTTTAGCAGAAGAATGTGGACAGCTCCTGACAGATTTCTTCCGAGCGCTTCGAGAAAGGAAGAAACAAGAACGACTCAATCAGAGAGGTTGCAACCCAATCGATTAAACAGTATAATGTAATAGCACTCGAGGTAGTGCCTAATTTCATTTACCCATTTGCCGTGCTAGGTGGGGAGGTAGCGGTGCCCTGTCACTCGCAATCCGCTGTAGCGAGACTGAATCCCGATTCGAGGGAGTGCGCTGGTGTGGTCTGCCTTATGTAAGTGGCGTTGACGTCTGAGTCCTGCGCAACGGTCACCCATGAACCAGGTCAGGTCCGGAAGGAAGCAGCCTTAAGTGGTGACGTACCGTGTGCCGCAGGGGTGCTTGGGCTGAGCAAACTGCATGAGTAACGCATGTTGACGTGCTTTCAGAAATCGGTGCGCGGCAGATTTATTTTATAACTTCAATCTATGGCCCCCGGGCTGTAGATTTTTTTGTATGATGAGATAGAGAAGAACAGTAGGGAAGGAGGCGAACTCATGGCGTATCAAGCGTTATATCGTGTATATCGACCTCAATCGTTTCAAGAGGTCGTCGGTCAAGTCCATATCACACGTACGATTCAAAATGCTCTGTTAGAGGAGCGGATGTCACATGCGTACCTATTTTCCGGCCCACGTGGAACGGGGAAGACGAGTTTGGCGAAAATCATCGCCAAGGCAATCAACTGTGAAAGTGCGCCGACACGTGAACCATGTAACACCTGTCCGACGTGTATCACCATCACGGAAGGGACAAGTCCCGACGTGTTTGAAATTGATGCCGCATCGAACAACGGAGTTGACGAAATTCGGGAGATTCGAGACAAAGTCAAATATCCGCCGTCCCAAGGGCGTTACAAAGTATACATCATTGATGAAGTGCATATGTTATCGACCGGTGCATTCAACGCGTTGTTAAAGACGCTTGAGGAACCACCGGCACATGCGATATTCATCTTGGCTACAACAGAACCACATAAAATTCCGGCCACGATCATTTCCCGCTGTCAGCGATTCGATGTCAAACGACATGAAGTGAGTCAATTGCAAACGCGGATGGCCTATATTTTGAACGACCAAGACCATGACTACGATCCGGAAGCGTTGAAACTCATCGCACGTGCTGCCGATGGCGGGATGCGAGATGCCCTTAGCTTACTTGATCAGGCGCTCGCATTCAGTGATGGGCGGTTGACGGAAGAAGCGGTGTTAGAAGTCACGGGTGCCGTGACGGATGAAACGTTGCTCGACATGGCGTATGGTCTCCAGCGAAAAGAGTTAAATGCCATTTTGAGTACGCTTGAATTGATGTTACGTGAAGGGAAGGACTTGAAACGTTTCATCGAAGATTTAGTGTTCGTTCATCGGGATGCGTTACTCTTGAAAGCATCTCCACAAGCAGCTGACTTATTGGAACGTGCTCGTCCGACTGACGAGTTTCGTCAGTTCGTCGAAGCGACTTCAACGGATGAATTGTTCCAAGTGATTGAAGAGCTCAATGATTGCCAACAGCAGATGAGGTTATCTAACCATCCGAAAGTGTTGGTGGAGTTAACATTCATCCGGATCGCGGAACAAGGCCGTACAATTAGTGAGCAAATGACACAACTACAAGATCAAGTGCGTGAACTGAGCCGTGAATTAAATGAAGTGAAGAAGAATGGTGTTGTCGTGACAGGTGGAGAAGCAGAAAAGCCGAAGCCTGCTCCGAAACGGGCACAAATCCGGGTGCCTAAAGAACGGATTCGCCAACTCTTGCAACGGGCCGAACGGCAGCATTTGAATGCGATTCGCGACAGCTGGGGAGATATCATGACGAATATTCGGATACAAGACGGTCCGATTTTCGCTCTCTTCTATGAAAGTGAAGCTGTCCTTTGTGCAAGTGACACCTTACTGGTACAATTTAAAGATGGAATGACATGGCACTATGAGCAAGTGAGTTCGAATGGTCGTACGCGCGATGTGATTGAACAGGCGTTATTCGAAGTGACGGGGATTCGTCGCGAAATCATGGCGGTGCTTGAGACGGATTGGAATGAACTAAAAAATGAGTTCATCCTTCAAAAACAGGCAGAACGAACGGAACAAGTCGAAGAGCCGGAAACCGAGGATCCGCTAGTCGCACAGGCGATGGAACGTTTTGGCGATGTCGTTGAAATCGAGGAAACATAAGGGAGGCGCTCTGAATGCGTGGAATGGGAAACATGAACAACATGATGAAACAGATGCAAAAGATGCAAAAAGATATGGCGAAAGCTCAAGAGGAATTAAAAGAGTTATCGGTTGAAGGAACTGCGGGAGGCGGCATGGTGAAAGTTGTCGTCAGCGGTCATAAAGAAGTCTTAGATGTCATTATTGCGGAAGACGTTGTCGATCCGGACGATGTGGATATGTTACAAGATCTCGTCTTAGCAGCAATCAATGATGCAATGAAACAAGCGGATCAGCTTGTGAATGATAAGATGGGACGTTTCACACAAGGGATGAACCTCCCAGGCTTTTAAGTGAAGAAAGGATCGATGCGAGTTGCAATACCCTGAAGCCATTGGACGATTGATTGAGAGTTTTACGAAGTTACCTGGGATTGGACCGAAAACTGCGGTACGTTTAGCATTCCATGTATTAGATATGGAAGAAGATGATGTGTTGACGTTCGCGAAATCTCTTGTGAGTGCGAAACGTGACATAAAGTATTGTACCGTGTGTGGCCACATCACGGATATTGACCCGTGTGCAATCTGCAAAGACTCACATCGGGATGAAACGGTAGTTTGTGTGGTTCAAGACTCAAGAGACGTGATTGCTATGGAGAAGATGCGGGAGTACAGAGGGAAGTATCATGTTCTTCATGGAGCCATTAGTCCAATGGAAGGGATTGGTCCAGAGGATATTAATGTTTCAAGTTTGCTGACACGTTTACAAGAGAACGAGTCGATTCAAGAAGTGATTTTAGCGACCAACCCGAACATTGAAGGGGAAGCGACTTCGATGTATTTATCGAGACTACTCAAACCGACGGGAATTCGCGTGACGCGTCTTGCCCATGGTTTACCAGTCGGTGGAGATTTGGAGTATGCGGATGAAGTGACATTATCTCGGGCGATGGAAGGTAGAAGAGAACTATGAAATGGTTTCGTAAGTCGTTAAGAGATGATTATGATCAACGACTACTGACTGAGTTGCTAGAAGCTAAGGCTAAGTTTGAATCGAAACGTCGGATTCTTGAAGTCAGCATAGAGGACACGGGAGAGCTAGCTGCTCAAGTGAAGCAAGCGGAAGCTCTCTACTTCTTCTATTTGAAAGAAGCAAAGAAGCGAAATGTTTCGTTATCGTCTCTTCGTTCTTAAGGCGACGCCAATGGCGCGCCTTCTTTATTTTTAGTCCTATATAATGAAAGAAAAAAATCTTTTTGGTTGAACAAATGAAGTTTTTATATATTTCTCTAATCTTTTTAACAAAAAGGGTTGCGCGGTTATTATTTTACTGATATATTAATAGACGTCGCCGAGATAAGCGACGAAGAAAACAAAAAATATTTTTAAAAAGTGGTTGACCTTTTGTTCTCCACTTGGTAAGATATTTAAGTCGCCAAGAGCGGCAGACGAACTTTGAAAACTGAACGATGAGGCAAAAATAAGTTTTACCATTTTTGAATGAAGCGCAAGCTTCGTC
>NZ_JACSJQ010000008.1:0-39460 GCF_018617145.1 Exiguobacterium sp. s75 | reverse complement strand
ACTAATTTCTTTTTCAAGATTCTTTGTCATATTAAACCAATTATCGGCATTTTCTTCCGCAATTCGAATGAGTTGTAGTATATTTTTTTGTAATTGAGATAAAAGTTCCAGTGAACGTGCATTTTCCCCTCTTTTAAGAACATTAATCCCCATTAACCATAGGTTGGAAAAATTATTCAATAAAAAATTTACGTTTTCTTCTGTAAGTCTATTTGGTCCCGGACCTTCCAACTCTGATAAATACAATTCTAGTTGTCCTGTTTCATCATAAATAAACATTGCTTTTGTGTCAGGAATGTAGCCTGATTCTTTGAATGAAGGAATAATATTCATTTCGTTTTCGGAAAGGAAATGAAATTCACCACGTATTAGATTTTCAAAAATTACTACTTCCGTACCGTACTCATTTTGATAGAGTAAAGTGTAGGAAGCGACTTCATTTAGCCATTTTGCTGAATCAAAGGTGGAAATTGTATCATCTTTTAGAAAAACGTAATATTCTATATCAGAGTATTGATCTCCCTCTCCTTTTGTAAAAGAGCCATACATCATACAAGCAGATATTCGTTCATCTGACTGGACAAGTTCCTTAACCCTTGCCATTAGTTCCTTTTGTTTTAACAATTCGATTCCTTCTTTCTTTATTTTGATTCAGGGAGAAATAAAAAATCCTCCCAAATAATGTTGGAAGGATTAGTCATGTCACTTTTTAAGACACTCAAATAAAACTATTTAGCCTTTTTAGCTATTCAGTCTTACATTTATTTAGTATATGGAAAAATGGGCAGACTAATCCTAAGTTTTTAAACTGAAATATACTATTTCATTTGTTAAAAATTAGATTAGTTCTTCATTGTCCACCCATCTCTCCTTTCGATTAATAGTTTATTAATTTTAACACTTCAAAGTTCAAAGCACAAGTTGGTGTGTAGTGCAAAATAGGAGTGGTTCTTACGCAATGTTGGTGAGGTAGTGATGCCGACATTATGGGAATAAAATCAAAAAGGATTGATTTCCATGAACGAGTTGGAGTTCTTAGATGATCGACTGTGCGTCACGAGTGCTCACTCACACGATGGGGTGAGACACTGTGCCGCTCGTCTCGTGTCCAGCGGTGCATGCTGTCCAGACTGTGGTCGGTTTTGTCACCGACGTCACAGTTTCACGACACGGCGGCTAAAAGACTTCTCAGGAATACATCAGGTTTTCCGTCTGAACATTCAAGTACCGAAATGGTTCTGCGACAACTCAATATGCCAACGTTCCATCTTTACAGAGCGATTGCCGTGGGCCATTTCTCATTCGCGGAGAACGCTCCGTACGGAGCGTGTGTTGTCCACTTTAATGTTGGCTATGAGTGCGAAGGAAGCCGAGCGTGTCACGACCGTCCTAGGTTTTCGAATCAGTCACGACACGCTACTTAGGGTGCTACGACGCGTGCCCGTCCCGAGCCCCTGTGCTGAGGTGATCGGCATTGATGACTTCGCCTTCAAAAAGGGTCACCGATACGGAACCATCATCTGTGACGCGACAACCCATCGTCCCATCGACCTGCTGCGGACCCGCGAAGCAGACATGTTGAAGGATTGGCTTGTGAATCTGGAGAAACGGCCTATCCGCGCATCGGTCGATCGATTCCCAGCCTATCAAGAGGCATTGCTCGACCAGGACATCGTAGTGGTGAGCGACCGCTTCCACCTCGTAGATAACCTATGGCGATGCCTCAATTCGATATGCCAGCGTGTCCTCCCCTCTCGAATCCCTGTAAATCCGAAAGGTGCCGTATCATACGGTTTGAAACCGCAACATCCGACTGGACCCGAGAACGAGACAAAACGACCGTTGGTCGAAAGGGTTCAAAGCATGCACCGCCAAGGGATGAGTCTGAATGCGATCGCCCAGATGCTCAGCTTGAATTGGAGGACCGTCAAAAAATACAGTGATCCGGCCTACGAACCCTCCCCGCCGAAACGACAAAGACCTCACTTGATCGATCGTTTCATGCCACAATTGAGGGAATGTGTCCGAAATCGATACACACTCCAGGAAACGGACGCTCATCTGAGACAATTAGGTTACAGAGGCTCGTTTGGCGCGGTCCGTCACCGTTCACGCGACGCTCGGAGTGAGGGTCTTCCTGAACCCCAGGTTTTCGTATCGCGCAAGGATGCCTGTCGTCTACTCTGGCAATGGCCTGTCACTAGGCCGAATGATACCATCGATGTCTCGTACCTGTTGGTCCGTTACGAAGACCTCGCCATCCCGTTCTGTTTCATTCAAGGATTTCGGGAAGCTATTCGGGAACGGGACGCGGGACATCTCCTTTCGTTGATCACCAATCCACAAGTCACATCACATCCCGGACTGAAGCGTTTCGTGGGTCGCCTCAAACAAAATGTAGAGGTGATCCTGGCGGCCTGTCAGTTTGAAGAAAGCAATGGTTACGTGGAAGGAAACGTCAATCGTCTAAAGATGATGAAGCGACTCATGTACGGAAGGGGAAATTTTGACTTGCTCAGAATTCGGGTGCTTTGTCGAAATCCCGATCCGAGTTGTGCTCACTGATATTCCAAAAAAATGAGCGACCACCTTCGGGCGATTGCTCATTATCGTTCACCAACATTGCGTAAGAACCGTTCTCTTTTAAATCTGAGGATTGGCTTACTTTTTTCAATTTGTCGTATAATGGTAATAAGGAAATAGATGTTATTTTTTATGAGAAGAGGAATGAATTTGGACCCACGACTAGATATTGATAAAAATAATTTAATACAACGCTTAGACCGACACCTAGATTGGATTAAGAGTTGTGATACAAAGGCTTCTATTGTAATTGCTGGGGTAGGAATATTTCTTAGTATATTTACATCAGAGCATTCAATAGGTATGTTGAATCAAATCCTTTCTCGTGCCATACAAAATATTAATTTTTCAAACTTTTTATATCTGGGACTGTTCCTGTTCTTTTGGGGCATTTTCGTACGCGGATCATACTTGTTAATAAGAGTTTTGGTCCCAACGATGAAAAAAGAAGTAAATCTTTTCGGGCAGGATACATATCATGATTCTCTGTACTACTTCGAGTCAGCAGAAGATAAAAAATATGTGGAGTTTAGAGAAAAAGTGTTTAATGAAACATTTGAAGACGAGATTGAAGATCTAATTTCTCAAATCTACATCAATGCAAAAATCTGTTCAGCCAAATTCAAGTTTTATCAGAAAGGAATCAGATACACTTTTATTGGTGTAGCAGGAATACTAACCATGTATGTAGTAGGAATAGTTTTAGTGAAGCTAGGAGGTATCTCTTAATGAAGTTCACAGATTATGATTACAAAGAGCGAAAGAAAAAAGTTGAAGAAATATTGGATAATACAGATGCTGTTAACGAAGTTGAAAAATTCCCAAGAGACGATAATTTCACTTATACAAATGGATATAAAGCTGTGGCATCTGCAATTTTTGTAGATTTAAGAGACTCTACAACTTTATTCTCTGGAGAAGATGATGTTAAAGTAGCTAAATTAATTCGTGGATTCACCTCAGAAATAATTGAAATTTTGAAAAAAGATACTGATGAAGAATATTTAAAGGAGATAGGAATTAGAGGTGATTGTGTATATGCAATTTATTCAACACCTTTACAAGAGGATGTATTTGATATCGCGAGTAGAGCTTTTTGTATAAACACATATTTAAATATGTTAAACAAATTACTTATTAGCAGAGGATTACCGACCATTAAAGCAGGAATTGGTTTAGCTGCCAGCAAAACTTTAGCTGTAAAAGCCGGAAGAAAAAACTCTGGCATTAATAATTTGGTTTGGATTGGATCTTCTGTTGCAACTGCTGCCAAACTCTCTGACCTTGGAAATAAAGATGGCATTGAACCAATTGTTATGTCCTCTGATTTTTACGAGAATTATATGGAGGAGCAAAGAATTAAAGACTCTTCAGTTGAAAAATATTGGTTTAAAAAGAACGACTTAAGTCGTGGAGTTTTTTGGCATGCTAACATAGTACTTTTAGAATTTGATGAATGGATTCAGAATGGAATGCACGACTAAGTTCAAAACAATTGCGTTATAATCAGTCAATAGTAGGTACCTTAATAGATAAAGTAGCTTTGAAAAATGTTCTTGTTCTTTAAACGAACGTTAAAAAAACATCATTGTTTATTGATTCACATGAAAATAAAAAGGGCTATTTAAAGCCTTTTTTATTTTATCTCCATTGTCCATTAACTCATCTTTTTATCAATGTTCGTTTTCTGTTATCATTAATGGATAAACAAACAAACGGAGGTGCTTCATGACGAAAATTGGATATGCACGAGTATCAACCCTCGATCAGAACTTGGACTCGCAACTAGATGAACTTAAGAAAGCTGGTTGTACTAAAATCTTTCAAGAGAAGGCCTCCAGTGTTAAAAAGAGACCAGAATTTGAGAAGTGCTTAGATTATTTACGAGAAGGTGATACCCTGGTCGTCTGGAAGCTAGATCGGTTGGGGAGAACCACAAAGAAGCTTCTTGAATTGATTGATGATTTGAAGGATCGCGGAATCAATCTTCAAATCATTACATTAGGTGTAGACACTTCCACCGCCGCAGGTCGCCTGTTTTTCACTATGATGGCTGGATTGGCGGAGATGGAGCGTGAATTGATTCGCGAACGTACGAACGCTGGACTTCAAGCTGCCCGATCCAGAGGAAGAATGGGTGGAAGAAAACCAATTGATGAACAAATAATGGCCAGAGCTATGATGATGTATGAAGCCAAGATGACGGTAGATGATATTACAAAGACTTTAAATATCTCAAGATCCACATTTTATAAATATAAAAAAGAGTCGGATCATCTTGAGTGATGATCCGACTCGACCTAAAATGATTAACATCATTACTCAAAAGCCATTGTTTCAGACCGCATATGGCATTGAGAAAATGGGTTAGAAGACCTCATTTTCTCAATGCCATACTTTATATTTATACGTTAATTTTGGTTAGACCTAAAACACAGGACCGCTATTTCACTTCGAAGCGCTGCAGGAACACGGGAACTGCTCGGCGAGCAATATGAGCTCGACTCGTTCCGCTGCGTGAGCATCAGATGGCGGTAAGGGCATCGGATTACCATACAAACCATCACCGTAGATACCATGCTGTTCAAGAGCTTTCAAATAAGTAAGCGTCGTCGCAACACTAGTTAAAACCCGCTGACGGTACTCTTCAGCATCGGGACTCAAATCTTTAATCTGAGCATTAACGAGTTCATCACGATATCCTTCTAGCGTCATCTGGTACGCGTTTATAGCTCGAATATAAGGAGTATCCTGCGACATGCCGTTTGCCCCGCCTGCAGTCTCGAAATCTTCTCGATAACTGGTCTCTGCAAGGTCATTATTTTCTAGCATCTTAAAAGCATCAAACGGGACAAACTCAACAGGTGTGACGTCTTCAACCGAATTTCGATCGAAAAGCGGTACATCTGAACCGATGATGTAACCGATGATACCCGTCACGGTAAGACTTACAACGAAAAGTAGGGCAAGTCTTGTTTTAGTCAAAGTCATAGAAGTCTCCTCCTCATTAATAAGTGTATCTGTAGTTAGCAATAATGGTTATCGCTCGTAATCACTCCTCAAATATCGAACAAGATGAAGTTATGAACGTTATTATCCTCACATTCATTTAAATTTGTCTTGTCTTAACTTACTCATCATATATTCTGAAATCATCCCCATAGACTCTATTGCAACTTTTGTCTCATGATCATTGATTATCAGTTTTTAAAACGTTACGAAAGTTCTCGAATGCCTCAACTCCTACATAATTTTCTGAATCTTTTCTAAAACCTCCATGAGCATGAAGCATAGCCATTAATCTAAAAAATAAGTTTTGAGCAGAATCAAGAGTATCTTCAGAAGAAGACAAACTGTAAAGAAGATACTCAATACGTTTTACCTTCCCCATACCTGGATCAGAGGTCCGAGAATCTACACCAGATATCCCAATATCTATTAATACTCGTGAAATGTCATTGTGATTAGGTTTACTATAAACAAAAAATGTCTGTTCAAACAGCCTAGAGAACGAAACAATTACAGGAAAAGAGAACGGAATAAAGACCATACATACACACCCAATCTACGTAGTATTAGAACTATTTCTCATACCGTAAGGATAAGAAAGAGACCCACCCACCACCGTATCTATAAATGTATTGGAGTTGAGCCCATTAAATTCGATTGCACCAGGGAAAAGAACTACATTATCTTTCTTAACCAACATTATCGTTGTCTTAGCACATCTTCCCCTTCCTTCTACTTCCTTTGTTATTAGTCCTTCTTCCACCATAACAGCAACAAGGCGTTTGAATGTTGCGTATGACAAGCACTTGGAAGGGTCTACTGATGATGTGATTAAAGAAACAAGCGTTCGTTGCGCACCACAAATACACCCTCCGTTTTTGCGTAAAACTGCAAGGATGTCTTCTTTCCATTCATCTAGATGACTATATGTACGTTCTTCACGCGGTTTTGCGCCTTCCCAGACTTGATACTTGAACTCGATCCCAGACAACGTCTCAATCCAATATGATGAAGGGCCAAGTGGAGAGCCTGGCTTAAAGGCACTTTTCACTTTTCGTTTAATCTCAATTTGACGAAGTGATGGGCTATTCTTTTCATTCCAGCTATAAAGTGACGATAGGGCTTGATCTTCTTCATATCCCGCAGCCTTGTATGCGAGAGCAAGGGTGTAGCATGTGTTATCACGTTGGCCCTCTTCCACGCCTTGTAATAGCTTTAGGATTGCTGGGTGAGATAATAAATCCGTCGAGCCTAAAGCCACATTACCTTTCTTCGACTGATTCTCTTGCTGCTCGGTCAACCAGTCGCAAAGGTCGTCAAAAGAGACGCGTTCTCCCGAACGAAAAACTGTGTTCTCTTCTGTCGGTAATCGGAACCAACGTTCAGCGCCTATCGCTTGAAGATCCGCGTTCATCTCCTCAGCAATCATTCGTTGAACGCGCTTATAGTGATCCACGACTTTTGGAAATGCGCGTCTTGGTTCTTTCAAGTACCAATACACATGGAATCCGCCTGAAGGCGTCTGGACGACGAGTGATGGTGTCGGCAGGCCTGCGCTCGTCACCCGATCCATAACGTCCGGGAAAATCATTCCTGCATTCTGCGACGTCTTGACATCGATATCAATAACCATGGCGTTTAACCAACGCAAAGAGCCCGCATGACGTTGGTCGTTGCGGTAAAAAGTGTTCGGTGTGAAATATGTATACTTCTCTTTTGCCCCAAAGAGTGAGCGGTATGTACGGATGGCACGCGCTTGTGTGAACTCCTGGCAGACAAAGATCCATCCTAGGTCTTTGCTGTATCCGGTTCTCTCGATCTGAGAGGCCCGTTTCGGAGCTTCCGTTAATTGGTCTCGATAAAGATTTCTCAATACTTCCATGCTACATCCTCCTTTCTTCTGTTCTATGGTTCATCGTAAATTGTTGCGTATCCATTTCTCTGAAATACTATGAACATTGTCGAGAAGAAAGAACAATGTTAAAATGATTGCATAAGAAAGACGCCTTTGTTCGTCACGTTTTTCTTTTGAACAACGCATGAAAAAGGATCAGTTCATCGTATTATGTTTTTAGAAATCTTGGTTTCTACAAATCTATTTATGATGGCTGGTTTAGGGTGAAGCGTTGTTAAATACACAGTCTGACAATTAAGTCAGATGATTTGGATCTGATAACGGCCAGGTTATCAGATTTTTTTATGCCGATTTTTCCTACTGGAAAGAACTTCATAACCCTATGTTTTCATAAAAGAAATCGCTTAACAACAGCTTTTTTTCGAGTTTATGCTCATAAAAAGCAATGTATACATGTAGATTTGTATACATGTAGATTTGTATACTCGTATACATGTAGATTTGTATACATGTAGATTTGTATACATGTAGATTTGTATACATGTATACAAAATCAGACTGGATATTTCGCTAAAAACGTTGATTTGAAGCCATATTTCAGATGATTCCATTCCCGATGTATACATGTATACATGTAGATTTGTATACATGTAGATTTGTATACATGTAGATTTGTATACATGTAGATTTGTATACATGTAGATTTGTATACACGTATACATGTATACCGTTTTTAAAATTTTATTTATGTGAGCTCAATGTGGCTGAACATCCAGCAAAATAATATACCTTAATGACATCTAGACGAATTGTAGTCACACAAAAAAACGAGCGTGCTCCAGTAGAGCACGCTCGTTCATTAATAGATAAGGTTCAGTTCGTCGTGGACTGCCTTTTTATTTCTTTTGCTTCATCATTAAAACATCTCGAATTATTTCGTATTCTTTCCTTTCATTTGAAGAAAGTAATTCAAGATACTCGTCAATCATCGTTGAAATGATAGCATCTGCTGAATCTGCTTTGCCCATCGTCACTAACGCTGATAATTTATTTTTTGTGAGGTTTGATACACGAACAGTGCTTGACCCTATATTGACCGAGTTCTTAGTTGCTCGTTTATTTGAGGTTTCTTTCTGAGACGTGGTTTTTGATTCCACTGTTTGGTCTTCAGATACCTCAGCTTTATATGTTTGTTGAGGAGCTGCTGCACCTTTACGTTCCAGCAAACGTTTTCTTACTGGTTTTTGAATCAAATCTGACATGTTGTTCACCCCTGTTCCACGTAATTCATTTCTGTTTCGAGACGTTGCAAGAACTCTTCGGCGACTTTTGCATATGTCTCCATGACACGTTTGTCATGCATGTCTTCTTCCACAATTCCTGTGATGTCGTAGCGTTTCAAGCGTTCCATGTTCTTAATCACACCCTTGAAGAGGTTATGCTCACCGAATACATTTTTGGCATTTTCAAGCGTTGCCATATCGACGGCTGCACCATTTTTAAGAAGAACCGGTAGGATTCCAAGAATGTCAAAATCAGCATCATAGTCATCCAGCAACGTCTGTAGGTACTGTGTGAATACCTCAGCACCCTGCAAGCTTCGTTCCTGTGTCTGAAGTACGACGACAACGAAATCAGAGGCATAGAGGGCTGAATCTGTATATATGGAGATAGTAGGGGGAACGTCCACAAAAATGAAATCGAACTCGCTCTTCAAAGGTTCGAGAAGAGTAGAAAGATACGTCACACGGTCCACTTCTTTCTCAAACTTTTTCTCAAGAAACTTCGGGTACTGCGCGAAATCACTGAATGAAGGTAGTAGGAATAGATTATCCGTAACTTCTGTGACGATGCTACTCAAATCACCTTCTTGCATTGCGGCCATCAATGTTTTCTCGAAGGTTATGTAATCATCTTCTCGTGCAGCCTTTGTCTTCAAGAACAAGGTAGTCGCATTTGCTTGTGGGTCCTGGTCACAGAGCAACACACGATAGCCTTTTTTGGCCAATGCGTAAGCGAGCATCGTGCTATTCGTTGTCTTTCCCGTGCCGCCTTTGAAGTTTCCAAATGTCACAACAATCGCTTCCTGCTGTGAGAGATCAAGCTGATTGGTCATTTTAGTGCCTCCTTTTTTATTTGTAACTTTAACGTATCAAACTTTTCTCCATTTGTATACATGTATACAAATGGATTGATATTATTTCACGTTAAAGATTGAATTAATTCAGATAGTGATATATAGTTAGTATAAGTAAAAAGTAAGAATTCTTACCGTATGTAAATTAAAAAACAAAACAATCAGCCAACAAAAAACAAACAAATGAAAAAGCCGAGCGAAAATAAATTACACAACAATGAAAATGGTAAAGTGAAAAAAGGAGAGATAAACCATGTTAGCAACGAAAACGAAAAAGGTTGCCGTCTCCAGCAAAAGACAAATCGCCATTCCAAAAGAATTCTTTGATGCAATCGGTATTGAAAAAGAGATTATTATGGAACTGAATGACGGAGTTATTAATATCAAACCAGTAAGAACACATACGGATGATTTCTCAGAAGAAATATTAGCAGATGTTATTCAAGAGGGCTTCACAGGGAACGACATTTTGACAGAGTTTCAACGCCGTAAAAATATGATTCGTCCGGCTATTTCACAGATGATCAAGGAAGCAACAAGCACTAAGCCAACATCAATAGATGATTTATTCGGAGATGACGACGAGGACTGATTTGAATTGAATGATAACGTGCCAATTGTATTTCATCCAGCAGCCAAAAAATATTTTGAGAAGCTAAAAAAGAAAGATAAACAACTTAGTGAGCTGTATAAAATAAATCTTCAAAAGATTGTAAGTAACCCTGAAATTGGCGAGTTTAAGACAGGAGATCTGACCGGCATCAGAGGTTATGATTTCAGGCATAAGGGGACCGTCTATGAGATTGCCTACAGCATTGAAGTGGGGGATGATGGGGAATTGATTGTCGTTATCTTAGCTGGAACACGAGAAAACTTTTATCATGAATTGAAAAGATATTTAAAGTCTAAATAAATCATTAATGAAAGGCGCTTGAGTCGATGTAGAAGTTAGACTTAAGCGTTTTTTTAATTTGGAAAATTAATAACACATAATAAAGTAGATTCATTACACTTTAACCAAGGATACTTACTTTTAAATTTAGAAGGATGAATTTTGCACTGCTTGTGCTCTTTGTTGTACTCGGACACCAGAAATACTTTCTTGATGCAGAGATTATCCTACTTACCCACGCTCACGTCAGCCATTCAGTCGTGAAATCATCTGATTGTCCAAGATATAGTTGGCGTCATTATAAACGTTCGGAATTATGAAATTATAGGAGGGAACAAAATGAATACCTATACCCCAAAACAACTTAGCGACATCCTAACCAACCATAAAAAATGGCATGATGACGAAGACGAGGGGCGGTGTGCTGACCTCTTTTGTGCTAATTTAACTGACGCTAAACTAAGTGGTGCTTACTTAAAAAAAGCTTACTTATTTCACACTAAACTACGCGGCGCTGACTTAAGAAAAGCCAACCTAGTTCGTGCTAAATTACGTGGCGCTGACTTAAGTGAAGCTATCCTAATTGGCGCTGATTTAAGTGAGGCTAACCTGACTGACGCTAAGTTAGTTGATGTGGATCTAACTGACGCCAAACTAATTGGTGCTTACCTCTTTCGCGCTGATCTAAGTGAGGCTTATCTATTTCGCGCTGACCTAAGTGAAGCAGAAATGGTTGGTGCAAAACTATGTGGCGCTGACCTAAGTGACGCTAACCTATATGAAACTAACTTAACTGACGCTGATTTAAGTGGTGTTGACTTAAGTCTCGCTCGCCTAGATGGAACTGATCTAAGAGGCGCTAACTTAAGTAAAGCTAACCTAGCTGACGCTAAACTAGATGGCACTTATTTAAATTGCAGTAATTTAAGTGACGCTAACTTAACTGACGCTTATATACTTGATGCTGATTTAAGTGGTAGCAATTTGAGTAACACTAACCTAACTAACGCTGACCTAACTGACGCTGATTTAAGTGAAGCTGATCTAAGTGAAGCTAGACTAGGTGGCGTTAAACTAGGTGGCGCTAACCTACTTCACGCTGATTTAAGAGGCGCTTACCTCTTTCGCGCCACTCTAAGTGAGGCTAATCTAAGTTATGCTCAGCTATGTGGCGTTAACCTAACTCACGCTGACTTAGAACGTGCACATCTGAGAGGTGCGAACCTATATGAAGCCAATCTAAGTCATGCCAACTTAACTAACACTGACTTAAGTGAAGCTGATTTACGTGCAACTAACCTAACTGACGCTAATTTACGATACGCCGACTTACAATACGCTGACTTACGAGACGCTGACTTACGAGACGCTGACCTACGTGAAGCTAACCTGCGTGAAGCTGACCTGCGTGGTGCTGATTTAACTGGCGCTAAACTACGTGGCGTAAAACGAGATGGCGCTAACCTAACTGATGCTAAAGTACGATGACACCGAATTTGAAGAGGTTTCAATCGATGTCGATGATATCGTTCCCTCTCCTCCTGACACAACGGCATCATTTCAGGGACACAAACTAAGTATATGAGAACAAACCCTAACTCTTGAATACATAAAATTAGATTTAATGATCTGATAGCGTTAAATATCGTTCAATATAATGATATTTAATGCTATTTTTTAGAAATTAATCAAATTTTCCGTTATTAAAAAAATCACTGATCGAAATATTTATACCATTACAAAATTTTTGTATCGTACTTACTTTTGGATGCTTTGTCCGTCCGTTCATCAATTCAGAAATCGTCGCCTGATTCAACCCTCCTTTTTGAATGACTTGATGGATGGTCATATTATGTTCCGTTGCGAGCTCTTTCATACGCTCGATGATTGCCTTGTTCAACTCCACTTGCTCACCCCACGATCCAAGTACTCTCTTCATCACTTATTCTTTACGAACTCTTCTATTCCTCTACCCTAACACAATCTCTTGAAATCAAAATACTTGTCATTACTATCTATACTTAAACCGTTATTTTTTTACAATTGTGCGACAAAATCAAAAATATTGAGTTACTGTTGCTCTTTATCCCTTGTATAGAGCGGATTCGACAAGAATCGTCAACTGTAAAATTTCTGACATATCAGAAAACTGATGATTTTTATTTTTATCCCTGCTATATTGGAACCAACAAAAGGAAACATCTGTTTGGTCGCCGCTCTGATTTACAGAAAGGGGAAAGCTTATGTATCGATTCGGGGAGTGGTTGAAGGAGAACCGCCGGCTCTCGGGCTGGTCACAGGTCGAACTATCAGAGAAGACGCTCGGAGAAATCTCACAGCCCGCCATCAGTCAGTACGAACAGAATCGCTCGGTGCCGTCGATTGCCGATATTGATCACCTGGCCCGAGCGTTCGGACATACGCTCGCGACGGTGCCGTGGGACGCCATCGACTTCGGATACGGGACGAAGCGGTCCGTCACCAAGCTCGAACGACGCCGGTTCGACCTGAAGGAGTTGCCGCAGGCCGATTCGGTCCGCACGTTCGACGGGAAGACGTATGAGCTACACGGCTTCATCGGTATCGAGAAAGGGAGCGGCGAGGCGGTTCAGCTGACGCAACTCTACTACCGGATCCGTACGGTCGTCTGTGACGCACACGTGCTCGCCAAGCGCAAGAATCCGGATGACGAGCTCATCCATGTCAAGAAGCGGAAAAGAGTCCGACAGTAACCGATATCGACGCAGCAGCACATCCTTAAGGATGGTCTCCTCCAATCACATACCGGCGTGTCCCTCACCAGTGACCGGGTGGGCGGGATTTACGCACAGATGGTTCGGCGAGAGTCGCCTAAAACTCGCCATAAGGTCACAGAATCGTTCCGGGTCATCGAAAAACCCTGTACAGCTCCTTTGATTCACGAGGAGCGGAGTTCGTGGGGGAACCGCTAGAAACCCACCGCACCGAATCCGACTGTCCTTAATGATGTGCTGCTGCACATCACGAGATCAAGGGAAGGAAGTGTGTACTGTGGCATCAAAAGAACAGAAACAGAACCGTAGCTTCGCCGAGAAACTCTTACGCATCCGTGGGAAGGACTATGAGGAGTGGCTCGACGAACAACATCAACAGGTCATCCAGGACAACCAGGAACTCATTTTGGAGGCGCTCGAGGCGAAGCTCAGCTTCAAGTCGCCGACGCACCAGGACTAAGGAGGGAACGACATGGGACTCAATGAGACAGGGCTCAGCTTGCTTCAGTTCTTTCAGGGACTCGCGGTTATCGCCGCGGCCATCGCCTTTGCGATCGGGGGCTTCTACTTCATCTTCGGCGGGGATCGTGGCCGCTCGAAAGCCGTCGGCTGGCTTGTCGGGGGCGCCGTCGGTCTGATCATCGTCATGGGCGCATTCACGCTCGCCGAGATGGTCGACCAGAATATCAAATTCTAATGCACATTTACGCAGCGTTCCAATCGGAAGGCTTTTTTTGTTGCTTGAAACGAGAGGAGGAACGAGATGCTGTTTGTACGATTCACCGACGTGCCGGACACGCGGATCCAGAACTATGAGCGGCTCACCTTCGCCGATGCCGTCGTCGCGACACATGATCTGCACCAGATTCTTAGCGAGGAAGGAACGAACTGTTCCGGTGACTTCCGGCTCTTCGATCAGAAAGACGAGCTGCTCTATCGAGGGACGTTCACGTTCGGGACCGGAGGCACCTATCCGAACCTGTATCATCAAGTGAAGGACCGGGTGCAACGGATCCGGACGAAGAAAGAGGATAACGCGAAGAAGATGTGGCTCCTCGACGAGATCGAGTCCGAGACACCGGACGACTATAAGCGCCCGTCCGCTAAATCGAATCCGATTGTATCGTCGACCTATCAATCACGCCTGACCCGACTACAGCGCCGCCTTATCTACGGGGCGGCCACAGTCGGGATTCTCTTCACATCGTTGTTCACTGCCACGCAATGGTTCATTGATAAAGAGGCACACGCTGAGCAGGCAAACGGGGGCGAACAGGTGTGGCTAGATGCTTACGACCAAGCGCTCCAAGGTGAGGAAGCCTCATTAATCAATTTACTGGAACGAAAAGAGCGGTCCGAGGAAGAAGATGCCCTATTGATTGACCTCTATTTGGCAGAAGGCGCAGACCAGAAAGCGCTCGAGCTCACGGATGACCCCATCCTGATCGAGACGAAGCTGGCCGGGATCGACTTATCCGGTAAAGAGAAATTGGAACGGCTCCAGGAGTTCCAAGCGTCACATCCGACCGATGAGGGCGCGTTCGATATCGCCGCACTGGAACGTGATTATGAGACCGTGGCCAAAACGGAAAATGTGGAATGGACTGCTCCCCGCGTCTCGGCGAAAGTGACCGCCTATCTCTACCTCGGGGACATCGACTCCGCGAATGAGTGGGCGTCCAAAACAAACGACCCTGCCGTACAAGTAAAGATCGATAAATACCAAGACATTACGGCCACGATCGACGGACTGAACGAGAAACTAAAGAAAACTTCTAGCAAAGACACCTCGGCCCGTGAGAAGATTCAAGCCGCTATCGCTGCAGAAGAAGTTAACCTAGAAACGATTCTTTACTCAGATTAAGGTAGGTGAAATAATTGAGAACTCAATCTCTATCACCACGATTCCCGATACGTCTGATCTTCCCCGCCCTGTTCTGCCTATCGGTGTTACCGGTCGGGATTTTTTATCTACTGAACGGGGTCTACAACATCATTCGACAAATCATGACCCCGATATTAAAAGACGGGCTGTTGGCCGGAGCGGCGATTCCGACGCTCTCACTGTCCTTGTTCTTGGAGGTGAGTCTTCCATCTTCGACTGTCTTGCTCGGGCTGATCGCGTTCAGTTTGTTCATCGGACTGGTCGTGTTCGGCAAGGTATGGTTGAACTTCCGGGACCTGCGGAAGAATCAGAAAGGGAGCGCCCGCTTCACCTCGTTCGATGAACTGAAGCAACAGTACCGTCGCGTCCCGGACCGGAAGAAGCGGTATGACGGATTAGGTGGCGTTCCCGTTGGACGAATCAAGAACGAGCTGTTCATCGATGACTCGCCCGTCAACAATCTCGTCATCGGGACGACCCGATCCGGGAAGGGCGAGACGTTCGTCTTCTCGACGATCGACCTATACAGCCGGGCACGTGACCAGGCGAGTTTGATCATCAACGACCCGAAAGGTGAGCTCTTCGCCGCCTCGAAGGAGACGCTCGAGCAACGCGGTTATCAGGTCGAAGTGTTGAACCTGATGAACCCGCTCCAATCGATGTCGTACAACCTGTTGCAACTGACGATCGACGCATTTCTCGAGGAGAACTATTCGCTCGCCCAACAGTATGCGCGCTCGGTCGCGTTCATGTTGTACCATGATCCGAAGGCACGGGACCCGTTCTGGGCCAACTCGTCAATCGACCTGTGTACGGCGCTCATCCTCGGGCTCTGTGAAGAGGCGAAGGACACACCGGAGAAGATCAACATGTACAACGTCGCACTCATGCTCTCGGATTTAGGATCACGGACGGTGGTGACGCGACAAGGGCAGGAGATTTCGGCACTCGACGAGTTCTTTCAGCGGTTCCCGGAGAACCACCCGGCCCGGCTCCAATTCGCGACGCTCCATTTCTCCGGTGGGCAGACGCGGGCGAGCATCCTGGCCAATACGAACGCGAAACTTGGGATCTTCACGTTGAACGGGACCGGGAAGCTGACGTCGATGAACTCACTCGACATGCGACGCATCGGATTCAACCGCTGGATCAGCGGACGGAGCGAGCCTTTGACACGGCTCACGGTCAGATTCCCCGACGGGACGACCCATGCGCTCACGACGGACGACGACGGCAGCTTCATCGTCTACCATACGTCACCACTCCAAATCGGGGACATCGTTCAAATCTCAACCGACTCAAGCACTGCGACGATCCAGCTGGAAGCGCGTGACGCGGAGAGTGGACGGTTCCACTACGCAGTCGACGGGACGATACAGATCCGTGAAGTGATGTACCAGCTCCGTCCCGTGGCGGTGTTCCTCATCGTACCGGACTATGACCCGACATTCAACGTCATCGCCTCGCTCTACATCAAACAGGTGTACACGGCGCTCGCCCGGGTCGCCTCGCAGACGAAACAGGGTAAATGCGAGCGTCAAGTAGTCTTCTTACTCGATGAGTTCGGCAACATGCCGCCGATCGAAGGCATGGCCAATATCATCACAGTCTGTCTCGGCCGGAACATGCGCTTCAACCTCGTCATCCAGGCCTACTCCCAACTCGAGAACCTATACGGAGAGGATTGGAAGACGATTGACGGCAACTGTGGGAACACACACTATCTGTTGACCGCGGACGAGTCGACCGCCGAACTGATCTCGAAGAAGCTCGGTGAGGCGACCATCGTCACGAAATCGCGGTCCGGGCAGACGTTCTCGCTCAAAAAATCGAAGACGGAGAACGTGGACGGCCGTCGGCTCATGACGGCGACCGAAGTCATGGGACTCAAAGAAGGTGAGTTGCTCATCATCCGTGTCATCAAGCGTCAGGATACGAAGAAACGGCGTATCCAGTCGTATCCGATTTTCTTAACCGGCAAGACGGCGATGAAGTACCGCTACGAATACCTGGCGGACGACTTCGACACAGACCGCTCCCTGCATGACATCGACATCCCCTGCCGCCACGCCGGTCTCGACTTTGAACAGATCCGTATCCGCTTTACGCAGAAAGAAGACGAGACGGAAGCGAACACGTCATCGATTCAGGAAGACAAGTCTTTGACGGTACGGGACGTGCTTCAGGACAGCATCCTCCGCTCGATGTTCGAAGGACATGATATCGGCGGGATGTCCCTCCCCGAGTTCGAGACGAACCTGAACCTAGGAGTTTACGACGTCACCGACAGCCAGAAGAGCTTTTTGAGCACGATGATCGCGAAGCGACTCGAGAAACTGAAGCAAGGTACACCGTAGAGAGGAGGCCGAACCCATGGCCGAGAGTGCGAGAGAGAAGCGAATTCAGAACGAATTGCGTGTCGTTGCAAGAATCATCGAGACGCAACGCGTCCGCCTCGAACGGGGCGACGTACTCAATATCCAGACGACCGATGGCTTTCTGACCGTCTATCAGGACGACACCTCAGACACCCCGAAAACTGTTACACTAATAGATAAGTTCGACTTCCGCGTCAACCTGAAAGTCGCGGATCTATTGAAGGGGAAAATCGTCTGACGGAGGGGTAAACGTTATGAGGAAACTACTTGCGGGTACTTTAGGAATCAGCTTGTTTTTACTTGGAGCTTGCTCAAATTCCAATGAGTCTTTGGTTCAACGTGATATTGAACACGTTGAGAAGGTCATGACAGCCGAAGAGGATGATTATTTGCTGATTGTAAAAGAAGAAGATGGTGAATTCGAAGAGTTCGTTGAATTCGTAAAAGAGGTAGCGAACGAAGAGAACCAACAAGTCACGCTCTATAATACGTTTCAGCCAGATGGAGAGACACTTGTCGATCGTGGTAACTTTGAATACACTGACGAACTAAAAGGTGCCGTTTTATACTCTATTCAAGATGGAAACGTCACAGATGAAATCAATGTTGGAATGTTAACGGCGGACAATTACGAACAACAGTTAGCGGACTTCTTTACTAGGACTCAGTAGATTGGGGGTCTTTCAATGGCTGATTCCGATTTAATCACCAAATTACAGGAATACGAAGATGTACTCCAAATAAGTAGTATGGTCAATGATGCACTGCGCTCAATGGGTTGGATTCTTGTCAGAGGACTATCAGTCTTGATTGACGGCCTTGAATCAATCACGGATCAAATCCTATTAACCAATACATTTTTCAATAATGACCAAGTGGTTGAATTCGTTCTTACGATTCAACCTTTTTTGTATGTTCTTTTAGCAGGAAGTTTCTTGTTTACTGGGTACTTGTTGATTTTCCAAAAGAAATTTGAACGTGAGAGTTTTTTGATCAACCTGTTCATCACACTATTGATCTTAGGTTTACTTTCACCAACTATGAGCCGAATTCAGGAGTTCTCTGATGAAGCAATCGCAGAAATCGGAACAGATTCGCTTTACGACAGAGAAGCTTCATTATCTGAGAGTATCTTAAAACGGAATGTACATGATTTGATTGAGCACGATTCGAAGAACTTTGATGCTACTACAGGAGAATCATTAAATGCCATTCCGACTGAGTTGATTGATAATATCCGAATCAATGAGATTTTCGACAAGAACAACTATGACTTATCGGCAACCGGAAACAAATTGGCCGAGTCCTACATTCTATGGAACGGAAAAGAGACAAGTCTCGGTAAACTCGACCAAGGTGGCGTCGAGTGGAACAACCAGTATTACTACCGCTATCAGCCGAACTGGTTGACCATCTTCGTGACGCTCGGGATCATGGGCTTCACGCTGTTTTCCATTGCTTATAAACTGGCGCGTCTCTCGTTCGAGCTTGCTTTCAACTATGTCCTGGCGATTATCGTCGCACCGGCCGACCTGCACAGTGGCCAAAAGACGAAGAAGGTCATCCAAAGCATTTTGAACACGTTCCTCGTGATTATCCTGATCTTCGTTTCGATCAAACTGTACACGATCGGGACCGCCTATCTCGCAGAGACGTTGGACGGGTTCGCCTACCTGATTGCCCTCATCGCCTTCTCGGTCGCCTTGATTGATGGACCGAACATGGTCGAGCGGCTGTTTGGGATCGATGCCGGACTCAAACGGGGCTGGGGTGTTGCGCTCGGCGCCTATGCCGCTGGGAAAGGCGTGACTTCGGCAGGTGCCCACGCAGTCTCGAAGGTCGCGCGTGCCACACAAGGCACACCAAAGATGCCATCGCTCCATGAGGCCGCGACGACACGGATGGATTCAAACTCCGTTCTTCAGAATGGTTCACCGCTTAGTGCGGCGAGCCAAGCTCCACAAAGGATGGACAATGAGCGACAGATTGATTCGAATGAGTTCGACCAGGCGAATCAAACCGCCAGTCGCACGCAGACCGACCAAGAGAAACCGACAAATCCGAAGGACGTTGCGCAACCAATCAGTGGTAAAGAATCAGAACTGGAAACGCAAGGTTCTCCACACGGGAAGGAAGCATCGGGCCGCACGTCTCCCGAATCGATCCATGCGACGAACCCTGAATCAAATACCGAACGTGGGCCCGACCATCGAACGACGTCATCCGAGACGCAAAGACCGGACTCGATTCACGACCATTCAAGCTCTGGTCATTCTCCAATCCCTAGTTCGTCGCCTATCGAACCGATCACTCGTTCTATCGATACCGCATCCGGACCCGACAATCGTCAAAGCGAATCGGTAGCCGGAGAAGCCCAGACGTCACCGACACACCATGACGTACCACGTTCAAACGGCTCATCTTCGTCTTCGTCATCTGCGCCGGATTCAAATGACACGGTATCAGAGAAACGTCAAGGACACGCTAGACGAACTATCCATCAGGACACCGTGATTGATGTAGAGACCGAGGTCATCGAACAGGTACGTGAGAATCAGACACACCGTCATAGCCAGCACCAGGAAGAGACGCGACGAATCTATCCGACCTCACCACCGCGTCCTGACCATATTGAGAAGAAGGAGTGATGACCCATGCGCAAATACCGGATCCCGAACGAGGTCACGACCGAACTGAAGATCAACAAGATGCTCTATTTGCACGACTTCCTGTTCCTCGTCGGGCTCATCGTGCTCCGGCTCGTGACGCTCCCGTTCATCCCGTCGGTGCTACACATTCCGTTCACGGTCTTCCTCGTCGTCTTCGGGCTGTTCATGGTACTCCGGCCGGTGACGAACCCGCAGAAGCGGATGGTCCACGCGCTCTATTACGCATTCATCAAACGGAAAGACACCTATCTCGCGCTCGATGCGCAGAGAAAAGGACGTGATTGAGATGGCGTTCATCGAAGACACGCTAAAGGAACCGAGATGCACAGGCACCTGGCTCGACGAACAGGACGTCGTCGAGAGACGGAAGGTCAAAGACAAAGTCGTCGTCAAACCGACGGTCGCCGCACTGATGCCGATCGTCGACATCACCGGGAATGATGCATTCGAGATGCGGGATGGGACGTATCTTGACATGGTCCAGCTCACCTCGAAGGACATCTATTCGTTGAACGAGGAAGAAAAGGACCATGACGTGTTCTCGCTCGCCTATCTTTTGCAGGCGTACACGCATCCACTCAAGGTCGTGCCACTGAACACACCACTCAGTCTCGAGCGGCAGAAAATCAGCATCGAACGACAGATTCGACAAAATCAGACACCGGCCTACCTGCCTTTTCTACTCAAAAAAAAGCAGGAGCTCGAATACCTCGAGGAGCATCGCACCAATCGCGATTATCTCCTCTTTTTTTATGCCGACGACGAGCGGACATTGCGCGAGCGGAAGACACACCTCTATAAACTGCTCCGCCGCTCGAACCCGATGCGCGAGCTGACGCTCGATCAGAAGGTGCATGTGCTCTATCAGCTGAACAACCCGAACACGAAACCACAACTCGACGCCTGAAGAAAGGAGTGACGCGCATGTGGCAGCGCCTGCGTGACAAATTGTCCAGACACCAGGACCCGGAGACCGTCAAGGTCGAGAAAGGCTACAATCCCGACGTCATCGCCAAGATCCAGCCGCAGGGCGGCATTAAGTTCGACGCCAACTTCGTCCGGCTCGGGGATGGCTATCTGTCATGCCTCCATGTCTATAAATATCAGTCGCTCGTCTATGATTACTGGCTCGAACCCATCCTGAACATGCCTGGCGTCTTGACGACGCTCGACATCGGGACGGCCGACAAGCGTGAAATCATCCAGACCATCAACAAATCGATGGCTGAACAGAACACACGCTTCGAGAACGCGAAGGACAACATCGACCGCATCGATGCCCGGGAGACGTATAAGGAACTGAACGAACTCTACGAACAGATCACCCAAGGCGAGACGATGAAGTATCTGCATCTCCGCCTCTATGTGAAGGCGAAGACGCTCGACGCGCTCGAGGTGAAAGTACAGGAGGTGATGGAAGAACTCGAGGCCCGGAACTTCCGCTCGACGATTTTCCTGAACGAACAGGAATGGGAGTGGCAGAGCCTCTTCACGAGCTATGACCAGCAACAAAGGCTCCCGAATCGGCGCCGTGGGAAAGAGATCCCTTCCCTCTCCATCGCCGGCGGCTATCCGTTCCATTTCACATCGCTCCAGGATGCGACCGGAACATATTACGGGACGACCGACACGAACGGCAGCGTCATCTTCGACCTGTTCCATAAGGACAAACAGCGAAAATTCTATAACGCGCTCATGATCGGCAAGATGGGGTCCGGCAAGTCGACGCTCCTTAAGAAAACCGTTCTCGACCAGGCGATCAAGGGCAACAAAATACGCATCCTCGACGTCACGGGCGAGTTCTCCGACCTCGTGCGCCAGCTCGGCGGGAAAGAGATCGCGCTCGACGGGTCGGCCGGGCTCATCAACCCGCTCCATGTCTATAAAACAGTGACGAACAACGACGGCAGCGCCAACGAGGCACTCTCGTTCATGCAGCATCTGTCGAAGATGGCCGTGTTTTACCACTACATCAACCCGGCGGCGACACAGGAAGAGACGAACGAGTTCGAGATCCTACTTCGGGACCTGTACGTCCGGCACGGACTCTGGGACGAACAGGGCGAACTGCCGATCACGACGCATCCGGCGAACCAATACCCGACGTTCTCCGATTTCTTGAAACTCGTGCGTCGTGAGCTCTACACGGACGACACACGCACCTCGATCAAAGAAGCGATCAGTCCGAACCGGGTGCGACGTCTCGAGAACATCGAGCTCGCCGTCACGAACCTCGTTCATAACTACGGCAACATCTTCGACGGGCACTCCTCGATCGACCGGTTCGACGAGGAGCTCATCGTGTCGTTCCCGCTCCGAAACCTGACGAGTCTGCGGGACGAGGTGTTCCAGGCGCAGGTGTTCTCACTGATGAATATGCTGTGGGACGGGATGATCGCCAACGGCTCGAGTCAACTGAAAGCCTATAACCAGGGCGTGCTCCGGACCGAAGAGGCATGCAAGTACCTCATCGTCATCGACGAAGCGCACCACTTGATCAACACGCGCGACATCGCGCAACCGGCCATCCTGTATCTGCAACGCTGCATGCGCGAAGCGCGCAAATATTTCGGCGGCATCTTCTTCGTATCGCACTTGATCACCGACTTCGTGCCGGCCGGATCAAAATCCGAGAATGCCGAGAACGTCAAGTCGCTCTTTCAGTTGACGCAGTACAAGATCATCGGCGAACAAGACGCAGAGAGCATCCCGATCATCCAGACGGTGTTTGATGGCCAACTCTCGAATTCCGAGATGCGGATCATCCCCTCGCTCGAGACGGGGCGTGTCGTCCTCAGCATCTCAGGCGTACAGAACCTCATCTTTGACGTCGATGTCGCGCCAGAAGAACTCGCCCTGTTCGGTGGAGGTGCCTGATGTGGGCAACCGCGAAACGGACGGCCCGCTTCGCCGTCACAGCGAAATGGCAGCTCGCGACGCTCAAGTGGCGGCTCATCCTACTTGGCATCGCGGCACTCGTCTTGTTCCTGGTCATTCTCATCGTCGGCATCCTCGACACGCTCACAGGTGTCCAGAACGAACAACCGACCGACGTCCCGTTCGATACGGCAGGAGGTCTACAGGTGAGCGACCAAGTGCTTCAATATCGGAGCTTGGTCGAATCGGAACTGTCGAAGCACGGACTGGCCGAACAGACGAATCTCGTGCTCGCGCTCATGATGCAGGAGAGCGGTGGACGCGGGAACGACCCGATGCAGGCGAGCGAATCGAAGTGTGGACGGATTGGGTGCATCACCTCCCCCGAGGAGAGCATCGCCTACGGCATCAAGCATTTCGCATCCGTCTTCGAACGGGCGAACCGCGACGTGCAGCTCACGTTACAGAGTTACAACTTCGGCGGCGGCTTCATCGATTATGTCCAGGAGAACGGCGGACGCTATTCGAAAGAACTCGCCATCTCGTTCTCCCAGATGATGTACCAACGCGTAAAACACACCGGTATCTACCGTTGTCATCGCCCGAGCGCGGTCCAGCACGGCGCCTGTTATGGGGACATCGAATACGTCGACGCAGTGTTGAAATATCTTGCGCCGGTCGCCGTCGCCGACGGTGTCATCACGAAAGAGCTATTGTCGGGGTTACGTTCCCCGCTCGCCATCCCGCTCAACGTGACATCGCGTTTCGGCTGGCGCGTCGTCTTCGGACAACGGGATAACCACACTGGTATCGACTTCAGTTGCACCCCGTCCGATACAATCCACGCAGTCAAAAGCGGCACCGTCATCTATAGCGGGAACCGCGGACCGTACGGCAATCTCGTCCAGATCCGGCACGACAACTACATCACGGCGTATGCGCACCTGAGTCGTCTCGGCGTCAAGACCGGACAACAGATCAAAGCCGGTCAGGCGCTCGGGTACTGCGGCACGACCGGCCGATCGAGCGGGAACCATCTGCATTTCGAGATCAAGACGGCTGAATGGTCCGGTCATATCGATCCCGCCCCGGTCTTCGGTTTCTAAGTCATGCATGTATGGAAAGGAGGAGGAAGAATGAACTTCACCGCACGTCACCTCGCGTATCTGTTCGGGGTACTGCTTCTTATTTCACTCGCGGCGAACGTCTTTTTCTATCAACAAGTGACGGCTGTCACGAGTACTTCAGACACGAGTGAGACGAAACATGAGAGCGTCACTTCCCTTGAATCGGCAACCTCCGAGGATACGTCAGCGGACACCGAACAAGTCGTCGCTTCGACGGAGACGGAACGAATGGAAGAGCTGACGACACGCGCGACGCGCTTCATCGAGTACGCCTTCACCATCACGAAGGACAGTTACACGACCCAGAAACGACAGGCGAAGGACGTCATGTCGGAGGAACTCGCGGCCACGCTCTTCGCCGCTGACGGCAGTGATGTCGGCACGTTCGAGACGACCGTCCGCGACATCGAGGTGTTCCCTTCTGTCTCCGGAATAGATTGCCTCGTCCGGTTCGAACAAGACCTGTTGATCACCGAGACGGGTTATGAAGAGACGGCGCAAGAACTGTTGGCCCTGACGTTCGAGTCCATCGACGGACGTTTGGTCGTCACAGAGATGGAAGATCTGACACCGGAAGGAGGAATCTAGATGCGACGACAAACACGACGGCGTCTCACCCAGAACGTCTCCCGGTTCTACCTCGTACTCGGCGTATTCTTTATCGTCGGCTTCCTCTTCTTCGGTACCTCGTCGTTCTTCTTCGCCGAGGAGGCACCGGTCAATGAGACGCCGATCAACGAGGCAATCCGACTCTCGAACGGGGAGACCGTGACGCTCCACGCGTCTAGTTACGATACGGAGACGAAGACAATGCGCATCCGACTCTCGCTCGATGAGACACCGAATAACACAAACGATCATCTCTTCCGCTATGTCTATAAGGCACGTCCGGATTCCGAAAAGGAAGTTGTGTTGCTGTACGAACGGAACGACCAATACGTGCTCGAATTGGAGGATATACCGAACGACTTCGACCAACTCGCCATCCGGATCTACGGATTGGATGAGTCACACTCATTCGATGAACTGACACCTGAGGAACGAGAGGACCGTCTTTTGACATCCCTCTATGCCGACCGTCGTACCATCGAACAAGCCAACCACAGTTCATCTGACGAGACAACTTTCACGAGATTATTCGTCAAGGACGAGCTCACGGAGACAGAGCAACAATTAGAAAAAGCACAACAGTCAGTCGAGGCGCAGCGACAACAAATCAAGCGACTCGACCGTGACAAAGAGGAGCTTGAAGACGAACTCCCCTACCTCTCGCTCGACGAACAGGTCGAACAAGAGAACGAAATTTTCGATCTTGGCCGAAAACGTGATGAGCTCAACCTGGAACTCGAGAAGCTCGAACAGTCGGTCGTAGCGCTCGAAGAAAAGCACGACAAGTTGCGCGTTCGGCTCCGGGAACTGTCGATTTAAGTGGCACATTTCGTGCCAAATCGCTGATTTTACTGGCACATTTCGTGCCATTTTCGGACTTTTGGTGATATCACGGAAACCCCAGGCTCTGCCTGGGCTATCACGACAAGTGATAGCAGTTTCCCCTTATGCTCTTTGAACGAACTTTTCGGACGTCGGCAAAATATAGCCTCTAGAAAGGTGGTCAGGCAGATGGATCTGTTACTCCGCGACATCGACCCCGTCATCGTGAAGCAAATCGATGAGTGGGCGAAGGAACATAATCGCTCCCGGCAACAATATTTGAAAGAACTGCTCGCCTCCTGGTGCGCGAACGGCATCCAATCGACGCAAGTCGAGCGGCTCGAACGACAGCTCGAGGCGAACACGCTCCACTTGAAACGGAGTGCGGACGAGCTCGCCCAGGTGACCCGTTTGTTGAGTGAGGTGATGCAGGATGCGTGAGACACCCGGTGTCGTCATCAAGTCGAAGTTCAAGGTGCCTAGTACAAAAAAGAAATCGCGGCAGTACACGACATACCTCGACTACATCAATCGACCGGATGCGAAAGACAGCCGCGAACAGTTCGAGACGTATCACGACTATATGGAAGACGAGACGAAGTCGAGCGGTCTGTTTACACGCGAGGACGACCGGTTGAATTACGAAAAACGTCGCGCCGTCCGTGACATCTTCAAGCAAGCGCAAGAGAACGGGAGCATCCTCTGGCAGGACGTCATCTCATTCGATAACACCTGGCTACGCGAGACCGGTGTGCTCCACGATGACCTCGTCGACGAGAAACGGTTGATCCAGGCGACACGGAACGCGGTCGAGGCAATGCTCCAAAAAGAAAAGATGGTTCATGCCTACTGGACCGGTGCCGTGCATTACAACACCGACAACATCCACGTGCATGTCGCCATCGTCGAGACGAGCCATATACGCGAGCGCGGCAAACGCAAACCGAAATCAATCGAGCTGATGAAGTCGAAGGTCATCCATTCCCTCGCTGACCGGACGAAAGAACAGGAGAAACTGAACGCGTTCATAAGAGACGAACTGATCGCCCATAAACGGAACCGGAAGATCCAAACGCTCCCGAACCGTGTCCTGCATCCGGAGCTCGTCCGTCAGTTCAAGGACATCTATGAGCGGTTGCCGGAAGACAAACGACAGTGGCGCTACAACATGAACGGGATGCAGCCGCTCCGTGAATCGCTCGATCATCTGACCGACCGCTATATCGCCATTCACTTCAAATCAGAGTTCCAAGCCTTCAACGAGCGGCTCGAACAGGAGGTAGCGTTCCATCATCGCAGCTACGGCGACACGGAGAAGGCCGAGCATTACCGGACGACGAAGCGACAGGATCTCTACACCCGGATGGGGAATGCCATCCTCGCTGAGATGCGAGACTTGTCAAAGGAACAAATGACACTTGAAAAAATTGAAGCCCCTAAACATCCGGTCCGACGCGCGTTCAACCAACAAAAGATATTCAACGAATCAATCTACCGTATCGAGCGGCACATGAATGACGAATTCGAACATTTGAAGAACCAACGAGCTTTCGAACAGCTGGAACGGGACATCGAATATGGAAAGTGAGGGAGGACGATGGAAGAGTTGAGACAGATCCGTCTCCGATTAAAGCCGGAGACGGTCGCGTATTTAGAAGAGTTCGCCGACGACAAACGCTTCGGCCATCTCGGTCAGGTCATCGACCATATCGCAGACGAGCATAAACAACTGGCTGACGGGAAGTGGGACATGCAGTTCCTCACCCGCTCGATCAGCACGCAGGTTACAAGTCATATCGAGGAGTTAATGAACAAGCAGGTGTCGACGGAACTCGAGCGGATCCGACTCGCCGCGAACCGTTCCGATCGCCACGGGCAGATCCTGACAGAGCTTCTGCAGGCGCTGATGCAGACCGAGGGCATCGAGGACATCATGACGACGGATCAATTCAAGCCGACGTTTCTCGCGACGGCGGAACGCATCGTCCAGGAGCGCATCGAACACCAAAAACAGAAGAAGGACACATTAACTGTTGAGAGAGGATGAATCTTATGCGACCACTTGACCGTCCCTTCACGATGGGACAACTGTTGACGCTTCAACCGGATACCGTCACGGTCCTCATCTATGGAAAGCGATACGACATGCCGGTGTCCGTTTCCGAGCACCAACTTTTGACCGCCGTCGCGCAAGACGAGATCGTCTTGCTTCCCGTCAATTTCGAGCGGACACAGCTGTTACTCGACATACCGGAAACGTCGCCACAACTCGAGCGTGAACTGGACGAATTTGCGGATAGTGATGAATCTGTCACCGACTTGTTGAAGGAAGGAGTCTGACACGATGGCCAAGATGAAGACGAACGAAGAACGGAAGGCCGAGCTCGAGGCCTTGACCGAACAGATGGGAAAACAGATCGACAGCTACTTCGAGAGTCCGGAAAAAATCCGGGAACATCTACAGTTCCTCGGCAAGTTTCATCAATACTCGATGCGGAACGCAATTTTGATCGAGTCCCAATTCCCCGGCGCGGTCGCGGTCGGCTCTTACCCGTTCTGGGAAAAGCAAGGCGCACAGGTCCAAAAAGGTGAGCGTGGCATCAAAGTATTTGTCCCGAACCCGGTGACGTATGTCTTGCACAAAGATGAATGGGTACCGCTCAGCAAGGCACCGAAGCCAATCAAGGACGGCGTGAAACAAGGACGCATCCCGTCACGCAAGATGATGTACTTCAAGATCGGTCACGTGTTCGAGTACACGCAGACCGACGCACGCGAGAAAGGAATCGAGGTCTCGGACATCTTCAAACGGTATCACCGGGACGGCGGGATGGAGAACGAACAAGACATCCGTGACGCCTTGACGACGCTCGCGGATGCCCGGAATGTGACGCTGTTGGATGAACCGCTCGACGAGATCGGAACGGCGAAGGGCTGTTACTATCCGGAGCTACATGCGATTGCCTTGAACCCGCGGAACTCATCTATCGAGGACATCAGCGTCCTGATCCACGAGCTTGCCCATGCGGAGCTACACAATCAGGAGCGGAATTTTGAACGCGATCAACCGCTCACGGCACCCGAGAAGGAGTTCCAAGCCGAGATGGTCGCCTATGTCGTCTCACATCAACTCGGGTTCTCGACGGACGACTTCTCGCTCTCCTATCTGGCCGGTTGGACGAAAGACAAGGAACTCCTCGACAAGGAAAAATTGTTGCAGGAGGTCCACCAGACGTCCGCAGGCTTCCTCGAACATATCGAGACACACTTAGAAAAGGTGAACACCTTGCAACAGGAGAAAGAGCAGAGCCCTCTTGATTACCTTGAACAGCTGGAGCGGCCAATGGGATGGAAAGACGCTGACCTCAGTCTTTATGAACGGGTGCATGCCGTACAAAGTGTGTTCCCCGAGGAGGTGGAGCCCTATCTGAACGCAAAAGCGGCCCTCGAGACGAACCTGAAGGTGGATCGCGTCGATGAGCCGCTCATGTATATTCATGGTATGGGTCTCGGGTTTCAGCAGTTCGGCATCGCCAATAATCATGACTTCAGTGAAGATCAGCTTGTGGCTTATACAATCGCATTACCGAATCAACCATTGGTCAGTGGTCACTTCGTCCCGGAAAGTGCCGTACATCCTTTACACCATCTTGAAAAAACCAATCGTTTGGAGAGACCGGTCCTGAAATCGCTTGAAAATCACTGGCATGACGTGTTGTTAGATGAAGAACAAAAGTCCCTTTCAAGAATTTCATTGTTTAACATCGAAAGACTCTGGTGACATTCGTGGGTATGATGATTTTAAAATTCATACCCTTTTCAATTTCAGAGCGCTGCCATTGCTTTTACCTCATACATTTTGTGTAAGCATATGAGCAGCTGTTTCACGCATATCTTGTAGGTCAGATATCTCTGCGAATTCAGCTACAGTTATTGCGCTGGTTGTTAACAACTCAATTATATGCTCATCCATTCTTGACCATGTTCTTCCGCCTGCATTGTCGTAAGCATCGAGTAACTTTGTCAAACCATCCTTACCAAACAGTAATAGATGTGATAGAAAATCCACAGATGTGTCCGCAATACTAATTTCTGTCCAATCTATCAAACCAGAGACCTCAAAATTCTTATTTATTAGTATGTGGCCAGGGTGTAAATCCCCGTGGCTTACACCTACATGCGATGGCCATAGCGAATCATTCGCCAACCATTCTTGCCAACGCTCCCATAGCTCTGAATTCACATGATACTTCTGTCTCACCTTCTCCATCCGTATCTTCATTGAACTGTTTAAATCTCTAGCATATAGAGTTTTGATACCGATTTCTTTGAAGTGTCGATGTGGTAATGTGTGTAGTTCTGCCAACACTTTACCTAATGACTGATAGTAAGATTGTGGTGTATTCTCTTTGTCAAAACTCCAAATGTAATCTTGTTGCTCTACATCAATTGTTGCAACCGGAACACCATCTAATTGCTTATACGCAATTAGTTCATCATCAAAAATTGACCAATTTGGAACTTGAAAACTCACATGTTCTTCCATAATTTCTAGTGCCCCCTTTTCTTTCAAGGCGCTCCTCATCGAATCTAATCTTCGAGGAATTCTTAGTATCCACTTGCTACCAAGCGTATCTTTTGCATAAGCAACTTGAAAATCAACACCCGATTCATTTACCACAATGCTATTCTCTAACACATCTAATCCTTTATTTTTTGCAAGCCGTTTAAATTCGTTCATGATTTGTTCCTCCAATTTTTATGTTGTGCGATAAGCAAGTGAAATGTATGCATTTTTAATACTTTTTCATTTCAATCTTTTCTAATTAGACTTAACTAAATGAAGTCATAAAAAAATCACAGACAAAATGGTGTCTGTGATCAAGAGTAAATGAGCTACAACCAAGAAGCGTCCATTATCAAAAATAAAAGGACACGACAAAAAGAGTTGTAAATCTGCTATGTTTGTAAGTGTGTGGTTTCTTCGTCAAAGATTGATAAAAATGTGCAGACTACTCCCATTTACTCTGTTTTATGAAAACAGAGCCTTTGAACATATTCAATTAGCCATTGTTCAAAGTGTGGTGGCGTAATCTCCCGGCGTGCATCATTCTTAACAATCCTCCTAGTGAATATTATGCTGTTGACTTTATATCAGTTTTTATTCAATGTCAATCGAGCTTTATATTTAGATAAAAATTATTTGCCGATTTGTCTTTATTAAAAAATACTGATTTGTAAGTTTTAATAATACAATCATGAATAATTGATACTCGTTTTTAATCTTCCCAAAGCTCATCCATCAACTCATCGATATCACTCGATAATCGTTTGCGTTCCTTGGCGTCCACTTCAACTTTCCCATCTTCATAAAACCAAAGCACGTCACCAGGTTGAACCGTGTCTGGAAGTCGTGACTTTGGAATATCCTCCATCACTTCTCCGAATTCGACGACAGCCAGATCTCCTTCAAACCGGTCGATGATCCCTCTGCGTCGCTTCATTTTGATTTCTTCACGGCGTAACTCGAGCCGTTTCCTGTGATAATGATCGTGCCATTTTTGTCTGTACGAAGCGTGTTCGCTTTTTGGCGTTTTAAGTTCGTCACCACTTCGGACGTCGGGTGCCCGTAGTTGTTCTTCCCGACACTGATGACGGCATGCTTCGGTTTGACCGTATTCAGGAACGTGCTGCTCGTCGACGTCTTGGCACCGTGATGCCCCACCTTCAAGACATCTGCACGGAGCGTCTGCTTCTTGGCCATCATGTCCTTCTCAGAAACGTGTTCCGCGTCCCCTGTGAACAAGAACGTGTTCTTCTTGTACGTGACATGAAGGACTGCACTCCAGTTGTTCAAGTCACTGTTCGAGTAGGATTTGACCGGACCCACAAACTTCGCACTGACACCTTTGATCGGCAGTTTCACGCCAGCCTGTGCCGTTTTGATGGTCTTCCCTTCCCGTTTCACGGCTTGAAGGAAGTCTTTGTAGGCTTGGGTTGTGTGTTTCACTTTTGGTGCGTAGACGTTCTCGACACGGTAGGCATCTAAAATTTCGTCCAATCCACCGATATGATCCGCATCCGGATGCGTCGAGATCAATACTTCGATATCGTCGACTTTTTGTTTTTTGAGATAGGCGACGATGGCATCCCCTTTACCTTTGTTCCCACCGTCAATGATGACGTCCTCACCGCTTGGCATCTTGATGTAGATGGCGTCCCCTTGCCCGACATCGATGTAATGGACTTTGATGCTCGCAGCGGCTGATGCTTCCCCGTATGGCGACACCAATAGCGCTCCACTAAATAGAACGGCACTCCCAATCTTGATCAATTTATTCATCTTCTATCACTCCACTTTATAATTATTGTAAAATTATCCAACACACCTTTATTATAATCCGGTATTTGTTAAATAGCTTCTTATTCCTGTGGTTGACCGTATACATAAATAGGCAAGGTGTAATTGATAGGAGGAGTGAGAGAAATGGATTTACGAAAACCAATCGCAATAAACAAGACGAATAAACCGGTCCTGATTTTTAAAGACGGGGTAGAATTAAAGGAGTGTGTCTCCATTCAGGAAGCTACACACTATCTGAAGGGATACACGTTATGCACCGCAATGCCGTATCGTCACATTATGAATGGCATCATTCTTGATGAGACCTGGATCCATGAGGGAAGCAGCTATAGGTTCACCACTGATCCTGATGTGAAAAAGGCAAAGTTGGAAGAGATGAAGATCCGGAACAAAGTCCGTTTTTAAGGAAGGACAGAATATGAAATCGAACAGGTCTCATGTGCGGCACCTTACACACGCTGTACACGACTTCGTCACTGTTTATTACAACCCTACGAGGTACACTTGAACTAAAAAGGGGTTCTCCTTATGCGACTTCAAGAATGGATCCAGCAATATCACAGTACAGAGATACTACGCTTTGATCACCTTTGCGAGTACTTGGATGCGACACCGTTTGAAATCAAACACCACCTTGATGGAATCAGTACTGAGATAACCGGCGTACTGAAGTCAGAAGAGGGTGTTGGCGACGACGCGTTCATCACGAAGCTAGAACATCATTTGCTAAGTCGATTCAACAAACGAAGAAAAAAAGTGAAAGTCACAATTGAGGTAGAACTGCCATTACCGGAAGAAGCCTACAACTTTTGTCAGCGCGAACGATTTGGAATGATTGAACGCGTCACTCAACATATGGACGAACAAAACGTGAAGGATTGGCGCATCGTAAACATGCGGAGGATATAATTGAACATAGATCGTATTGACTCATCTACATATATACATGCTATAAGGAGAACAAAATGAAATTTACCTACTTAGCCTTCCCTTTGGCCATCCTGCTGATGGCCGGTTGTACCAGTGAAAACACCCCTTCTACAAATGAGAAAGCAGAGGAGCCTGCTACTCAAACAGAAGAAGTCGTCGAGACGACCGAAACGAGCACAGACGACTCAAATACGGAGACGACTGCAGAAGAGCCTGCAGAAGCCGAGAGAACGGTCACAAATTCGGATAACAATCAATTCTCCGGCTATAAACTGATCAATGTTGACGGTGGCGATTTGTCCGGGTACCGTGAGGCGAACGTCGTCGTCGATATCGGATATGGAGATCGCGAGTATTGGGCGTTCACGAACGAACATGGTCAATTGATTCGTGTCATCGCCGATCAGATCATCTTGCAGGATGATGATTCGGAGGATGTGACCTCGGATGGCCGCTACTATCATGACGAGGCGAAGGTCCCAGGCGTCGAACACAGTGATCTCGATGAAGGCCACGTCATCGCCGACTCGCTCGGGGGCGTCTCGAACGCCTACAACATCACACCACAGGATAGCACGCTCAACCGCTACGGGGACCAGGCCTATATGGAGGATGTAATCCGTAAGGCCGGCGGCGCGGCCGACTTCGAGGCGATCATCACGTATCCAGATACGAGCACACACACCCCTTCACACTATAAGTACACCTACACTGTCAGAGGAAATGTCGTCACCGATTCCTTCGACAACGTTAACCCGGATGAAGTGAACGAAGCACTCGGCCTCACAGAAAGTGAACCGGAACCCGCAGCTACACTTGAGGCCACAGGCGATGTCTCGAGCGTAGATACGAATGGGAACGGTCAGGTGACGATCCAGGAAGCGAAAGACGCCGGTTTCACGATGCCGATCATGAGCGACCATTGGCTCTACCCCTATATGCGTGATAACGACAACGACGGAATGGTCGGGGAATGATTTTAACCTGAAAATTAAAACAATGATGATTGTATAAAAAGACATCCTCTATTTTTAAGAGAATGTCTTTTTATGTTCATTTACGTTTTCGCTTCACTTTATCGAGCCGAATTTTTTCAGTTAACGCGTGGATGATCTGTTCATCTCTTCCACCGAAATCTTTATTGAAGGGAATCCGCTCTCCTTCGAACATGAAGTAATCGAGCAGGTACGGGACTCGAGGTGTTGCGTGGCCCCACGTGTGCTTCGAGCAACGATCCCACACCTCGGCTCCGAACTCTTTTGAATACCGCATATGCTCGACAGCAGCCTTGACCTCTGATTTTTTCAGGACGAAGTAGTCCTCGAAGACGAATTTACCGAGAAGCTCGTACCACATCTCCTCGCGGGCTCGCTCTTTAATCGCTTCTACATCGACCTCGACGTGATACAGGGCCTCTTCTTCATTCTTGACGACATCCCGAGCATCCCCTGTCACTGACTCCGGATACAGCTCCCATCCTTCAGGCATCCGTTCTTTGATGAACTGTTCGAGCGCCTCCTCACTGATCCGATAACCTTTTTTACGCGACTCGAGCGGTTCTGCCTGGATCACGCCTTTTCGTACCCAGTTGCGGACCGTCTCCTTATGGCTTGTGAGCTTGTTCTTCGATAAGATTTCAAATGCCTCGTCAATCGTATACATGATAAGATAATCCTCCTTTTAACACAATGATCATTTCATTAAATAATACCATAATCATTGTGTTAAAAATATAGAAACAAACTCTACTTTTTAGAAGGGATATCAATCAAAATTAAGAGAATTAATCATGGTAGAAATTTAATTTGGAATCAAAAAGCGAAATCCTTTTTAATAATTGACTTTTTTTGTATTTAAAGGGACATTAAGGGGTAAGATGTATATCTTTAACTTCACTTGTATAAGAGGAGGGTTTATGCAGAAAAGAAAAATGTATTATTTCATCATTTCGACCTTAGTCATCCTCGCTTTATTTAAAACCGGCGGGGCTTTCCTTTATGGAATGATTGTAGATCGCCCCACCCAACAAGACATGTCGGGAAATCCAAGGTATATCGATGGTGAATTGGCAACCTTTAAAGAAAAAACAGAGAATCTAGAGGATACGAATGATATACCGAAGTGGTATGATCTTTTGGCAAAAGAACGGTTTGAAAAGAAGGCGTCTGGCGAAGATCAAGAGACTGCTTCAGATGTCCTGAAATGGGTCGTTATAGCTTTCTTGCTCATTTTATTTCTCAAGTACTACAAGCGCGTACGGGATTGGTGGGACAAGCGGCGACGCAAAGCGACACCGTCCTCGGCTGACGAGAGACCATTCTCAGTTCGAGCCAACATGAACACGGTGACCAACACAACACCAACCTTTCTCTATGCCTCTGATACTGAGCTTGGAAAACTACTCGTGGAGCTAAATGACACCTTGAGCGACACTCAAAAACGAAAACCTCACGAGACCGTCTCAGAGTGGTTTGCACGCATTCGATTCGAACAATCTGTGAAACCTTATGCCGATGTGCGATATGGAGAACTGAACGTGATCGACGAGCGCTCACTTCACGATTTCAAAGTATCTGTCAGACAGTATATACAACACTACAAAGGAGAGAAATCTTGATGAACATTCGTACGATGATTGAGGAAATCAACCAAGTCTATTTGGGCAACCCGACAGTGGTAGAACTATGTGTGACGTCGCTTTTGGCGAACGGACATGTGCTCTTAGAAGATGTACCGGGCACCGGAAAGACGATGTTGGCCAAGACACTAGCGACGAGTTTCCACGGCGACTTTTCAAGAATTCAGTTCACAGCCGACTTATTACCGTCAGATATTGTCGGTTCAGATTTTTTCAATCTGAAGACGCAAGAGTTTGAAAACAAGCAAGGCCCGATCTTCGCCAACATCGTGCTCATCGATGAAATCAACCGGGCCGTCCCACGTACCCAGTCTGCATTGCTTGAAGCGATGGAAGAACGACAGGTGACGGTCGGGGGCAAGACCTATCACCTTCCTACCCCATTCTTCGTCATCGCGACGCAAAACCCGATTGAATCATCTGGTACCTTTTCTTTGCCTGATGCGCAGCTTGACCGGTTCATGATGTGTTTACATACAGGGTACCCGACCGAAGAATTCGAACTTCAATTGTTGGAGGAATCTGTCACCGAGACCCGGAAGGCGGTACTGGCGAATGTCGATTTCGAGCAACTCCTGCAATATCGAGCCGATGCCATGAAAATCCACATCTCGAAAGATGTGTTACGTTATATCGTCTCGATTGCGACCGCGTCACGTAGTCACCGGAATGTTCAGACGGGGATCAGTCCACGTGCGACGATTGCGCTCTCGAAAGCCGCTCAAAGTTATGCCTATATCCAAAATCGTGACTATGTCACACCAGAGGACATCAAGTTCTTGGCCCCATACGTTTTCGCACATCGATTGACACTGACGCTCGAGGGCGAGATCAAGTCCTCGAAGGCCATGGTCATGGAAGAACTCTTGGCGACCGTCCCGGTCCCGGTCGAGATGGGCATGTGACTCCGATGAACATCACGACCAATGTATTTTTCTTGCTTGAAAAACGAATCCAAATCGTCTTATTTTCAGTGATGGTCATCTTGTTGTTCGTGCCGTACCTCTCGATCTTTTCATTCGTTCTTGCTGTTTTTATGGCGGCAAGTCTTTATATCGAGCGTTACACGAAACGACTGACTGCACAAATGGACGTCACGTGGAGACAGTTCGACTCGATTCTGTTCAAAGATGAAAGTTGTAAGTTCACCCTTGAACTGACGAACGTGCACCTCTTAAACGAAATGAGCACGAAAACGTATATACGTACGCCAAAGGATGGACCTTACGTCGTGAACTTAGAGGGGCATACGGAAACCATCATCGAATTGGACGAGCTGCCGTCTGATTTCGTCTTCGAACTTACAGGTAATCGAAGGGGGCCCATCGAAATAGCTGAAATCTCCATCACGATTAGCTTGCCTCTATCGTTGGGTACGTTGACACTCTATTTGGCTCCCCCTTTACGTTGGACGGTCTATCCATCGATTTCAAGTACTCATGGGCAGCGTATCCAATCACATCTGAAGCTTGGTGAGCGCGTATCTAAATATTCTCCAATTAAGGATCGGTTACTACAGATCTCCTCGAAGCCCTATGAGGATGAACCGTCTAGACAAATCGACTGGTATGCGACGGCGAAGAAATCGACTTTGCAAACGAAACTGTACCAGCCGGTCAATCAAGACATGTTCACGGTGTATCTCGACTTGTCGGCTTCGAACGGGATCGGCCTTCATCATCAGTTCGAAGAGTTGATAGAGGATACGGCATTGGTCAGTCGGGAATTGATTGAAAGCGGCGGGAAGGTCGAGCTGTTTGTGAACCGATTAGATCAAAAGGGACATGTCAATCACTTGAGCATCCAAGAAGGGGCGAAGCAGCTTAAAAACATCCTCGCCTTACTCTCTAGTCTCTCGGAGCAAGATCACTATATGGGTTCAACCCGTTTCTCGCCTTACGTGACGAAAATAAAAAACAAGCAAGCTCAGCTCATAAAAATCGCATCAAGCTAACTGACTTTTTAAAAGCCAAGTTAGCTGATGTCTTTTTTATTTATAGACAGTACACTAGATGAGGATGATCCATGTACATGAAAAAACACCATTCAGCCGAATGGTGTTCCTTGCGTGGCGTTAGACGCGCCCACGCTCTTGCTTTTGACGTTGCCCTTACGCTCCGTGCCTCCCGTCAGAAAGGGCCAGGAATATAGAGATGCGGCGGTGAGCCAGCAGCTCTTGTTATCGGGCCGTCAGGGGGGCAGCGGTGCGATGAGCGACTTCGCCACAAGGCGCTAGACGCTCACGCATGAGCCCGAATCACCATTCCTTCTCCCATGCCCCGTCTTCAGACACGCCCCAATCCTCGAACCGATACTTGATGAGCCAATGGACATGCATCACTTCATATTTGAATACACCCTTGGATAGCTCCGAGACGACGAAGCTGACGTCTCCATCCGCCACCACCCATGTCCCGTATAGATACACAATCTTAATCGGATGCTCTTCCGCATCCAGATAGATCACTACGCGAAAGTAAGGCGAGTTCCGTCCTTCATCGAACCGGACGACCTTCTCGACGCAATGTTCCCTGTCGACGACACGCATCCACTCGGGATGTTCCATCAGTTCCGAGAACACGGTCCGGACGAACGGATCCAATCCCCCAAACGCATAGTCATCAAGCAACCCCTCGTCCATCACGTCTCCCCCCTTCCGGTTTTCTATAGAACGATTCCCCGTCCAGAGTCAGTTCAGTCCTTGTTCATGAACCTACAGAAATGAAGACTTTTAAAATTTGTATATATGTATACAAATCTACATGTATACACGTATACATGTATACAATCGTTCCTTTTTCTTATGTACGACGATTCCGTCGGAGCATATTCGTGTTGAAAAAGACGGTGAGATGGGTCAAGCGTTCCCCTTCCTTCACATCACAAAGAATGTCCATGCTTACAAGTTTTAAGTCGTCAAAATCTTCTTGAAGCCGGTCAGGAAGGCGTCGAAGCAATACCTCTGTCATCTCGTCCATCGTCTGTTGATCTAGTTGAAAATTATCCATCTGAATCATCCTCTCCATTTGATAGCTCAATGATACCTCGCATCCACGCAATCAACATCTCGGCTTATTTCACGTAAGCCCTGGTGTTGTTTCAAACAAGCCCTAGGGCTTGTTTCGAAAAAATGATCATTTTCAATAAACAAACCGTGTTTTCACTTCTGAGTTTTCATCAAAAAATTACGAGACAGACCAAAATATCATCCTACATTCATACACGAATCATCTCGTTTTCGTCATACGAAAACGACCCTTTTCCGGATCCCGCCCTACGGATCCAGGCGGGAGCAACGCGAGGCGCCCGTCTCCTCAAAGAAAAACGCACGTTTTTCGTCCTTGCCCTTACCGGACGGACCGGGACCGGTCCCCCGGCCCCACCCCATTCCGTTCAACCCATGTAACCCCGTTGTTTCATGCTGACGTACGACTCGTCCGCACCGAGGATGAGATGGTCGAGCACCGGGATGCCGATGAGGTCCCCCGCCTCATGTAACCGTTCGGAGACGAGGATGTCCTCCCGGCTCGGGGTCGCGTCTTATCAAGAGTAAACTATTAAAAATCCATTAAAATCAATACTTTCACTTTGAGAACATGTATTTAAAGTAAATAACAATTAAAGCCTGTATCTTAGTTATCACTTGAGATACAGGCTTTTTATTTATTCGTTCATATAATTAAACAGTTTGCCTAAAAAATCATCGCTAATGGTTAATTGATACTGTTTTTCAACGAGATTTCGAAGTTCCATAACGAGAAGCAAAGAGTTCTTATAGGCTTCATATAGTTCTAATTCATTTAATCGGGCAGTAGTCTTTTTAAACTTTTCATAGTTTTCAGGACTAATTTCTTTTTCAAGATTCTTTGTCATATTAAACCAATTATCGGCATTTTCTTCCGCAATTCGAATGAGTTGTAGTATATTTTTTT
>NZ_JACSJQ010000007.1:0-43890 GCF_018617145.1 Exiguobacterium sp. s75 | reverse complement strand
CCGTTCCCATGCCGAACACGGAAGTTAAGCGTCTCAGCGCCGAAAGTAGTTGGGGGATCTCCCCCTGTGAGGATAGGACGTTGCCAGGCCAACGCAGAAGACGATCAAGCATATGCTTGATCGTCTTTTTTCATATTTTTATAGTTTAGGAGGAATAACAGATGGCTCCTGCTCGGGAAAATCCGTTTACATTTTTAGAGGTTCTGGAACAGCATGTTCGTGAACACCGCGTCTCTTTCCACGTACCAGGTCATCATAATGGTACAGTGGTTGATGATCGCTTACCTGATGCATTCGCAAAAGTCATGCCTTACGACTTGACCGAGCTAGCGCATTTAGATGATTTGCACGATACCTCGGGAATCATCGAGCAAGCAGAATGTGCATTGGGTAAGTTGTATGAGAGTAAAAGTAAATGGCTTGTCAACGGATCGACTGCGGGAAATTGGAGTATGCTCGCGGCAACAGTGAAACGTGGTGAACGGGTATATGTTCAACGGAACTCACATAAATCGGTTTGGAACGCAATCGAATGGTTAGGATTAAAGCCAGTCTTACTAACACCTACCATTGAACGTGGCACAGGCATCCCGACTGTCGTGACATTAGATACGATCGAACAGGCCATTCAAGAATATCCTGGAGGGAAAGCCGTCATGTTGACGTCTCCGACCTATTACGGGGATATGGCAGACATTCGAACGATTTCGGACTATTTGACATCATTCGACATTCCATTGCTCGTCGATGAGGCACACGGCGCTCATTTGATTCATCCACAGTTGCCACGTCGCTCTGCAATCTTCGAAGGAGCGAGCGCAGTCGTGCAGTCCGCTCATAAAACGTTGCCTGCCCTCACTATGGGGGCTTGGGTTCACTATAAAGATCATATCGATGAAGCGCGCTTGAAGCATGCATTATCTTCTTTTCAGACTTCGAGTCCGTCTTATCTCGTCATGGCTTCATTGGATTATGCTCGTTCTTATCTAGAACGTTTAACGGATGAGGAATGGTCCGCAATCCAAAAAAGCCATGCACAATTTGTTCTTGAATTAAAACGAGCTGGTTTTGTTGTAAAAGTCGGAGATGACTTTACGAAAGTGACGATTCTGACTTATCCGAAGAATGGATTGATCTTTAGTCAGCATCTCGCCTCAATCGGCATAGACATCGAGTTGGCGGCAGTCGATCATGTGTTATTCTGCTTGCCATTCAGGGAAATAAAGAAACAGGAAATCGAACATTGGATCAAATTAATAAAAAAAGCATCTACCCATGTGCCGATCATTGAAGACGATGAAACGATCTTTCCCTTCCCACAAACCGAGCGCGTGTCTGAACTCTATACGTCTGAAACAGCTCTTCCAATTCAGCGAGTTCTGTTCGACCAAGCAATCGGATTGATTTCAGCAGAGACGGTGATTCCATATCCACCAGGTATTCCATGGATTCTAAAAGGAGAGCGGATTACAGAAGAAAAAATCCGGGTGCTCCGGGAATGGATTTCTTTAGGGAGGAAGCTTCAAGCTAGTAAGCATGTTATGATAGAGCAAATTGACGTTATTGTAGAGGAGTTTTAAAACGTGAACAGAATGTTTATTACGGTTGAAGGACCGGATGGATCAGGAAAGTCCACACAGCTTCAATTATTAGTAGAAAACTTAAAACAAAAAGGATATGACATCGTCGTGACCCGAGAACCTGGAGGAACAACGGTCGGGAATCAGATTCGCGAAGTGTTATTGTCTCCCGATCATCATGAGATGACACCACGCGTGGAGATGATGCTCTATGCCGCATCACGGGCTCAGAACGTGGAACAAGTGATTCGGCCAGCGTTAGAGCGGGGCGCCATTGTTCTCTGCGACCGGTTCATCGATGCATCCATTGCTTATCAAGGATATGGATTGCAGTATGACCTTGATCAGATTCGGTCATTGAATGAATGGGCGACGAATGGTCTCACGCCCGATTTAACCTTTTTATTCGATTTGAATCCGGAACGGGCGAGTGCACGTATGAAAGATCGGGGACAGCTTGATCGGATCGAGAGTCGTGATCATGCATTCCATGAGCGTGTCTATGCAGGATTCCAAACGTTACTGAAACAGTATCCAGAACGCATCGTTCGGATTGATGCCGATCAATCGATTGAATGCATTCAAGATGAGGTACTTGACTATACGATCGAACGACTACAACAAGGAGGCGTACAAAAATGATGAAAATGGTAATTGCAATCGTACATGATAAGGATAGCGCACGTTTGTCCGACGCACTCGTCGAGCAAGATTTTCGCGCAACAAAGTTAGCCACGACTGGTGGATTTTTAAAAGAAGGTAATACAACGTTTATGATGGGGATTCCACAAGAGCGTCTTGATGATTTGATGGACGTGATTCAATCGAACTGCTCGAGCCGCGACCAAATGATTACGCCGATCTCACCGATGGGAGGACATGCGGATTCGTATATTCCTTACCCAGTCGAAGTACAAGTCGGAGGGGCGACGGTATTCGTCTTGCCGATCGAAGGATTCCATCAGTTTTAATGGGAGTTGGGCATATGCGTTTTCAAGAATTGAGCGAGTCGCAAACTGTCGTTTCTCGCATCATTCAAAATTCAATCGTTTCGAATAAAGTGGGGCATGCGTATATCTTCTCAGGAGATTATGAGCCTTATTTGATTGATACAGCCACATTGTTCGCCAAAGCCTTATTTTGTGAATCACCAGATGGTGCAGAGCCTTGTGGAGTGTGTCGAAACTGTCGGCGTATGGATTCTAAAAACATTGTCGACTACATCGAAGTGGAGCCGGACGGTGCGAGTATAAAAAAAGAACAGATTCAGCAATTGCTCAGTGATTTATCACTACGAGGTGCTGAAGGTGATCGCCAAGTGTACGTCATTCATCAAGCGCACAAGATGACGACTCAAGCGGCGAACAGTCTATTGAAGTTCTTTGAAGAACCGGGTGTAGGTAAGCTTGCTATTTTAGTGACGACACAACCACAGTTGCTTCTTCCGACGATTCGTTCGCGTGCGCAACAACTTGCTTTTCGTCCAATCGACCGAGCTCAGTTGGCGCAAACAATGTCAGAAGAACTGTCCTGTACGTATGATTTGGCATACCTTGCCTTGACCGTTTATCCGAAATGGGATGACGCGAAAGAGGCACTTGAGCAGGAGTGGTTTGTACAGGCGTACGGGCTAGTGGTACAATTAATTGAAGTATTGACGAAACGACCTCAAGAGTTGCTCTTGTTCGCACAAGAAAAATGGTTAGGGCATTTCAAAGGACGGAATGAGTTGCGAGTCGGTCTTGAATTATTCGAACATTGGCTGGAGGAGGCACTTCATTTAAAAGTGCGAGATATGTATGCTCCGAAGCTATTTAAGAATGAGGCTGCCTTGTACAACGCGTTTATCCAAAATCGATCTGTCACCAAGCTTACACATGCGATTGAAAGTGTACATGCGGCCATTCGGCGACTTGAGGCAAACGTCAATCCTCAATTAACGTTCGAACGACTTTCGTTCGATTTGCAGAAAGGATAGAAGCGCGTGCTTGAAGTAGTTGGAGTCCGTTTTAAAGAAGCGGGAAAAATCTATTACTTTTCACCAGGCGATGCAACGCTTAAACGTGGGGACCATGTCATCGTTGAAACGGTACGTGGCATTGAGTATGGGGAAATCGTCCAAGTCGACAAGCAGCTCGGTGAAGACGAAGTCGTCCTGCCATTGAAGACAATCCTTCGTGTCGCGGACCAAAAGGATGCGGATATCGTACGCGATAATCGACTGGCAGCCGTTGATGCTCACGCCGTCTGTGAAGAAAAAATTCGAGAACATCAATTAGAAATGAAGCTAGTTGATGTTGAGTATACATTTGATCGCAATAAAGTGATCTTTTATTTTACTGCCGAGGGTCGCGTCGACTTTCGAGAATTGGTAAAAGACTTAGCTAGTGTGTTTCGGACACGAATCGAGCTCCGACAAATCGGCGTTCGTGATGAAGCGAAACTCCTTAGCGGGATTGGGCCATGTGGTCGGGTTCTTTGCTGCTCGTCATTTCTTGGGGAATTCGAACCGGTCTCGATCAAAATGGCCAAAGACCAGAATCTCTCGTTGAATCCGAATAAGATCTCTGGAGTATGTGGTCGTCTGATGTGCTGTTTGAAATATGAGAATGACACATATGAAGAACTGAAACGTGATTTACCAGACGTCGGCAAGCGAATCAAAATTCCAGAAGGTGATGGTCGGGTAATCGGTCTTAACATTTTGGACCAACTCATTCAAGTCGAGCTCCACGATCGGACACGTGTCGTCACGTATACGATTGATGAACTCGTTGAAGTGGGTGCGATTAAACGAAAACCGTCAAAACAGTGATGGGGTGCTGAGCAGTGGAAAGAATGGACAAAAAAGAAGTGATGATGCGGGTGGATGCGATCGAGCAACAGATGCAGCTCCTCACCGAACATTTAGGCGTGTTAAAAGAGCAGCTCGCTTATTTGCTTGAAGAGAACCAGCATATGTATCTAGAGAATCATCACTTACGCGAAAAAGTCGAACAATTGGCAGAAGTTGATACGACAAATGGTGATTCACAAATCGCATTGTCTGGGAAAGGGCAGAACAATTTGGCTGCGCTGTATCAAGAAGGATTCCACATTTGTAACCTCCATTACGGACAGGTACGAAAAGATGGGGACTGTCTCTTCTGTTTGTCGATGCTCAATAAACATTAATACGGGGCGATAGATAGGGGTTCCCTATCCGTCGCCTTTCTTTTATAGAAGGAGGAAACGATGGTAACGGTTAAGGATGGAGAACGCCTTGATGATTTGCTCGGACGTCCAGGTAAAATCATTCAAAGTGATGATGTGTTCTCATTTTCATTAGATGCGGTACTGCTTGCAGAGTTTGTATGGGTGCCTATCCAAAAAGGACAACTGGTCGATTTGTGTGCTGGCACCGGGGCAATCCCGCTCTTTTTGTCATATCGTACAAAAGGAACGATAACAGGTGTGGAGATTCAATCGAAACTGGTCGACATGGCGAATCGAAGCATGGCGGTCAATCGTCTCGAAGAGCGAATTCGAGTGGTGGAGGGCGATGTGAAAACGGCAGCGACGCAGCTCGGGCATGCACGATATGACGTAGTCACATGTAACCCGCCCTACTTTTTAGCGAACGAGACGTCACTCCGAAATCAAAATGAGCATCATACGATTGCGCGCCATGAAGTGCTGTGCACGTTAGAAGATTGCATCAAGACGGCCAGTCAACTCGTCAAACCGGGAGGGAAAGTGGCGTTCGTGCATCGGCCAGAACGTTTACTGGATATCCTGACGTTGATGCGTGCGTATCGAATTGAACCAAAACGAATGCAACTCGTTTACCCGAAAGCGGGACGCGAGGCGAATACCTTATTAATCGAGGGATCGAAAGATGGAAAAGCAGGTCTTAAAATTTTACCGCCATTTGTTGTCTATGAAGAAGACGATACGTATACAGAAGCGATGCGAGCTATTCTCGATGCCTAAACATTATACGTACATCTTGGAATGCGGTGATGGAACGTATTACACGGGCTATACGACAGACGTGGAAAAACGACTCCTTGCACATAATGCCGGGAAAGGTGCGAAATATACGAAAGCCCGTCTCCCTGTACGACTTCGGTACGTACAATCGTTTGAGACGAAGCGGGAGGCCATGCGATACGAATGGTCCATCAAGCAATTGACCCGAGCACAAAAAGAGAAGTTGATGGAGGGGACGACCAATGAATTCACAGAAGAGCTATCAAACTGAACAACCGACGTTGTATGTCGTGCCGACCCCAATTGGGAACTTGGAGGATATGACGTATCGCGCGGTACGGACCCTTCAGGAAGTAGACTTAATCGCAGCGGAAGACACACGACAAACGATGAAGCTTTGCCGACACTTTGACATTGCGACAAAATTGATTAGCTATCATGAACATAATAAAGAAGTGAGTGGACCAAGACTGATTGACGATCTGTTGTCCGGAAAATCGATTGCCGTTGTCTCAGATGCAGGTATGCCTGGAATTTCAGACCCGGGAAGCGATCTCGTGCGATTAGCCATTGAGGCAAACATCCCGGTTGTCGTCTTACCCGGTGCGAATGCAGCACTTACGGCACTCGTCGCATCCGGTCTTGCAACTGAACGTTTTCTCTATTACGGTTTCTTGCCGCGTAAGAAGAAGGATCGGGTTGAGATTCTCGAATCGATTCAATACGAACCTGGCACCGTCATTTTTTATGAGGCTCCTCATCGTTTGAAAGAGATGTTGACAGCGATTCGACAAGTGTTCGGGAATCGACAAATCGTATTAGGTCGTGAACTGACAAAAACGTTTGAAGAGTTTTTGAGAGGAACTGTGGATGAGGCGTTGACATGGTGTGAGGGTGAAGTGCGTGGTGAGTTTGTCGTCTTGGTGAGTGGAGCGACAGAGGCGGCTCCTACGACTACGTGGTGGGAAGCACTCTCTACGTATGAACACGTGGTTCACTATATTGAAGAAGGACAAAAACCAAACGCAGCAATCAAACAGACTGCGAAAGACCGCGGCGAATCTCGGAACGATGTATACGATGCGTATCATCAATTGCATAAAAAAGAGTAAGCAAGGAAATCCTTGCTTACTCTTCGCTGTAGTAATTTTCGAGCATGTTCTTCAACTCAACGAGAACACGTTGTGCACCTTCTGGTGACAAGATGAGTTTGCCGTCTGCCAATTTGAAGTTATCATCTGATACTTCGCCTGTAACTTGGCAAGTCATGTTTGGCTTATATTTTTTCAAAACGATTTGATCGTTGTCGACGTAAATTTCGAGAGCATCTTTCTCTGCAATACCGAGTGTACGACGCAATTCGATTGGAATAACGACACGACCAAGCTCATCAACCTTACGTACAATACCTGTAGATTTCATTTTGTGTTTCCTCCTCCAATGATGTCGAAATCTCGTGGTGACATGAATCGTCAAAATTCGACAATGTGACTACAGCAAAAAGCATACTAAACTTTCCAATTGCAGTCAACTGCTTACTATCTGGAAAAGTAAATTTTCGAAATTTGTCGAATCAAGAACGATATATACCTAAATTTCCCCGTAAGTTTGAACTTGAAACAAAGAAAGGGTATTTTTGGAATATTTATGACGAAGAAAACGCAAAAAAATTCCAAACAATTAGGTTTGGAAATTCTTTTGTCGAACCGTGTATAATGGAAATTGCATATGTCGAAAGGATGGAGAATAAATCATGGCGAAGCCGACTTTTTATATTACAACCCCAATTTATTATCCGAGTGCAAAACTGCACATCGGTCACGCATATACCACGGTAGCAGGTGATGCGATTGCGCGCTACAAACGCTTAAAAGGGTTTGACGTCCGTTATTTGACCGGAACGGATGAGCACGGTCAAAAGATTCAAGAAAAAGCGAAAGAGGCAGGCGTGACGCCACAAGCTTTCGTGGATGAAGTCGTGGAAGAGATCAAGGTCTTATGGGACCGTCTCGAAATTTCGTACGATGACTACATCCGTACGACAGAGGACCGCCATAAGAAAGTGGTCGAGCATGTTTTTGAGACATTACTTAAAAATGGGGACATCTACCTCGGTGAGTACGAAGGATGGTATTCCGTACCGGATGAAACGTACTACACTGAATCGCAGCTCGTCGATGGAAAAAGTCCTGACAGCGGACATCCGGTCGAGCTCGTTCGTGAGGAGTGCTACTTCTTCCGTCTCAGCAAATACGCTGACCGCTTGATTGAATATTTTGAGTCACATCCTGATTTTATTTTGCCAGAATCTCGTAAAACCGAGATGATCAATAACTTCTTAAAGCCGGGTCTTCAAGATTTGGCTGTATCACGCACGACGTTTGATTGGGGCGTCCAAGTCCCATCGAACCCGAAGCACGTCGTGTACGTATGGGTCGATGCGCTCACAAACTATATCTCATCACTCGGATACGGTACAGACAACGATGAACTCTTCAACCGTTACTGGCCAGCAGACGTTCATTTGGTAGGGAAAGAAATCGTACGTTTCCATACGATCATTTGGCCAGCCCTCTTAATGGCACTTGATCTTCCATTACCGAAGCAAGTATTTGCGCACGGATGGTTGCTCATGAAGGATGGGAAGATGTCGAAATCGAAAGGGAACGTCGTGGACCCGATCCCATTGATTGATCGTTACGGCCTCGACTCGGTCCGCTATTATCTTCTCCGTGAAGTTCCATTCGGAGCGGATGGCACGTTCACGCCGGAAGCGTTCGTTGACCGCTTGAACTTTGATTTAGCGAACGACCTCGGAAACTTATTGAATCGCACCATTGCGATGATTAAAAAGTACTTCGACGGAAATATTCCGGCATATAACGGAAATGTCACGGCATTTGATGCAGAATTGTTGAACGTGGTGAAAGAGACGACACGCAAAACAGAAGAAGCCATGGAGCACATGGAGTTTTCGGTCGCACTCACAAACATTTGGCAACTCGTCAGCCGTGCGAATAAATATATCGATGAGACACAACCATGGGTTCTCGTGAAAGAGGAGTCGAAGCGCGAGGAGCTGGCTTCTGTCATGACACATCTTGCGGGCGTACTTCGTCATGTTGCCATCATGATTCAACCGTTCATGACGCGCGCTCCAAAAGAGATGTTCCGTCAGCTCGGACTCGAGGGAGAGGACATGTCATGGGAGGCGTTGGATACATTCGCAGACTTTAGCAATGCGGTCGTGACGGACGGGACACCGATTTTCCCACGTCGTGATGTGAAAGAAGAAGTCGATGCAATCCAAGAAATGATGCGTCAGGCGTCTAAAGCACGGATTGAAGAGACGGAGACGGCATCAGTAGAAGAAACTGACGAAGACATTCGTCCTGAAATCACGATTGATGTCTTCGACCAAGTCGAATTCCGTGTCGGTCAAATCGTCGAAGCCGATAAGATTAAAAAAGCGAAGAAACTGTTGAAACTTCAAGTCGACCTTGGGAAAGAGACACGTCAAATCGTGTCTGGTATCGCTGAATGGTATGCCCCTGAAGATTTGGTTGGCAAGAAAGTCATCGTTGTCGCAAACTTGAAACCAGTCAAGCTCCGTGGAGAACTCTCGCAAGGGATGATTCTAGCGGCGGATCGTGACGGGAAACTCGAGCTCGCGACGGTCTCAGACCAGATGCCGAACGGTGCCATCGTCAAATAATGGAATGGGGGAGACCGCGGTCTCCCTCTCTTTTTCTAAGGAGGAAACAAGATGTTGATTGATACACATACGCACATCAATGCGGAACAGTTCAGTGAAGACGTGGAGGAGACAATTGTGCGAGCGAGAGAAGCGGGCGTTTCTCCGTTACTCGTCGTCGGATTTGATACACCGACCATCGATCGAGCCATTGAACTGGCGGAAACGTACGAAGATATCTATGCCATTGTCGGATGGCATCCTGTCGATGCGATTGACTGTACGGATGCGGATTTAGCACGAATCGAAACACTCATGAGTCATCCGAAAGTCATGGCACTCGGTGAAATCGGACTCGATTATCATTGGGACAAATCACCGAAAGATATGCAACAACGCCTCTTCCGTCAACAAATCGCCATTGCCAAACGGACGAATATGCCGATTGTCATTCATAACCGAGAAGCAACGGCAGATGTCCTTCATATTTTAGAAGAAGAGCATGCCGAAGCAGTCGGTGGTGTGTTCCATAGTTACAGCATGTCCGTCGAACTTTTGCCTCGTTGTTTAGACTTGAACTTCTATATTTCGTTAGGAGGACCGGTCACGTTCAAAAATGCGAAGGTTCCGAAGTTGGTGGCGCAAGAAGTGCCGCTGGATCGTCTGCTTGTCGAGACGGATTGCCCGTACTTGACCCCAACACCGTTCCGGGGAAAACGTAACGAACCAGCATACGTCAAATACGTAGCTGAAGAGATCGCCACCCTTCGCGATATGCCGTACGATGAGCTCGCTGCAGCCACGACAGCCAATGCGAAGAAGTTGTTCCGACTCCCATGATCAAGCGTGTATTAGCGAGTATCGGTATTATTGCGACGGCTTCTGTGGCGTACGTGATGTTACAACCTGAATCGATTCGAATCGTCGATGACGGTGTGGTCATCGAGCATGAAACACGAGCTGACTCGGTTCTCGAGGTGCTTGAAGAGTTAAATATCACACTAGATGAATCAGATTATGTCACACCGGCGCTCAGTGAGGATGTACCGGACGACCGCTTGATTCGGATTGAGCGTTCACACGAGGTTTCGCTCCAGATTGGCTACGGTCAAACGGAGACAGTGCAGACGCGCGAGCGGACCGTAAAGGATGTCTTACTACGATACGGAGTCACGGTACGGGACGGAGATACGGTGTATCCATCGGTCCGTACACCGGTGACGAATGGGATGACGATTCGATATCAACCGGTCGTGGCCGTGAATCTCATTGTCGGTCAAGAGGCGTTGACCATTTATACAATGGCTACGGATGTGGAGCAACTCTTAATGGAAGAGAACATCGATGTGACGGAAAGTGATACGGTCATGCCGGCTCCTTCCACACCGATCCGAGAAGGGTTGACGATTACGGTCAATACGAATCGTGATGTCGTTCAATATGAGAGTGAGTTGATTCCGTTTGAAGTGGTTGAGGAAGAGGATGACACGCTCGAAGAAGGTGTGAAGCAAATGGTGCAGGTCGGGGTTCCTGGACTTGAACGGACAAGGTATGCACTTACTGTGGAAAATGGTACAATTACAAATCGTACGAAAACAGATGTCGAGACATTGCGTAAAACGATGCCGCAGATTATCAAAGTGGGAACGAAGAAAGTCACGGAACCGGTAACCGACGCTGAGTCGACGACCGCGGATGAATCGAGCCCATTCATTCCAGAAGCTGAAGTCGAGATTGCCGAACCGCCGAAAACAGATGACGTACTTGATTTTTCATCCGCAAAACAATTGCTTGTGGAAGCGACCGCTTATACGAACAATCCGGAAGACACGGTGACGTATGACGGACGCGTGCTGACAAGAAGCGGATATGATGTGACCGACACGATTTTGTATGAAGGCATGCGCATCATCGCCGTCGACCCTGCCATCATTCCACTCGGGACCCGCGTGTATGTCGAGGGGATCGGTATGGCGATTGCCTTGGATACAGGAAGTGCGATCAAAGGGCAAAAAATCGATATCATGATGGATGAAAAGGAAGAGGCCGTGACGTTCGGTCGCAAACCGCTCACCATCTGGGTGATTCCGAAGCAGGAAGAAGAGAAAGAAGGATCAGACAATGCGTGAGAAAATACAAGAAATTATCGTCGTAGAAGGGCGTGACGACACGGCACGACTTCAAGAAGTGTTCGACGTCGATACGATTGAAACGAACGGGTCTGCCGTATCCGATCAGACGATTGAACGAATCCGTCGTGCTCAGGAGAAGCGCGGGGTCATCATTTTGACGGACCCAGATTATCCGGGAGACCGTATTCGGGCGATTGTCGAGGAACGCGTCAAAGGATGTAAGCACGCACATTTGCCTCGGGCCGAGGCGAAGGACAAGCGTGGGAAAATCGGTGTGGAACATGCGAGTCCGGAGTCACTTCGCCGTGTCTTAGGAGCAGTGTTTGAACCGCGTGTCGAAACGGACCAACCAATCGTCACACGGAAAATGGTGTTGGAGGCGGATTTAATCGGTGGAGCAGCGGCCGCGACGCGTCGGAAGCGACTCGGGGTGTTGCTTCGAATCGGTGAGCCGAATGCCAAACAATTTGTAAAACGGGTCGAGGCGCTCGGCGTCACGATCGAAGAGTGGGAGCAGGCACTTGCTCAATTAGAGGAGGAACAGGGTTGAAAGACATTGCAACAATCCAACGAACGAAAGCGATTTTAGAGCGACATGGGTTTTCATTCAAAAAATCGCTCGGTCAAAACTTTTTAATCGATTTGAACATCTTGAGTAAAATTGTCGGAGCAGCAGAACTGAGTGAAGTGAGTGGTGTCCTTGAAATCGGTCCCGGAATCGGCTCATTGACCGAACAATCGGCCAAGCGTGCCAAAAAGGTCGTTGCGCTTGAAATCGACCAACGTCTTTTGCCGATTTTAGATGATACGATGTCGCCTTATCCGCATGTGAAAGTCATCCATGGGGATGCATTGGAACTGGACTTACGGGAGATCGTGGAGCAAGAATTTTTAAACGAAGGTATTGAAGATATTTCGGTGGTCGCCAACTTACCTTACTATGTCACGACACCGATCATTATGCGATTGCTTGAGAGCGGTGTTAAGTTCCGTTCGCTCGTCATGATGATTCAAAAAGAAGTGGCAGAACGGATTGGAGCAAAACCTGGCACGAAAGCATACGGCTCGCTATCGATTGCGATTCAGTATTATGCGGAGGCGGAAGTCAGTTTCATCGTCCCGAAAAACGTGTTCATCCCAGCACCGAACGTCGATTCGGCCGTCATTACACTACGAATGCGTAAAGAACCGGCCGTACAAGTGAAAGACGAAGCATTTTTCTTTGATGTGGCCCGAGCAAGCTTCGCTCAGCGCCGTAAAACCATCCTGAACAATTTGACAAACTATATCGGGAAAGAACATAAGGTCGAACTCGAACGTTCGCTTCACGAGGCTGGAATCGATCCGAAACGTCGTGGAGAGACGTTAAGCCTAGAAGAATTCGCACGTTTGTCTGACACAATTTTACCACTTAAAAATAGTTGACGACCTGAAAACGAGTCGTTATAATATTAATCTTTATTTTCATATTCAATTATGCTATACTTGTAACAGTGAGGTGAAGCGTATGCCAAAGACGTTACAAGAAATCAGACAAAAACTCGAATCGCATGTTGGTGAACGATTGACGTTGAAAGCAAACGGCGGTCGTAAGAAAGTTGTTACTCGGTTTGGAACGCTCGTTGAGACATATCCTGCGGTGTTCGTTGTGAAATTGGATGAAGACCTGCATAATGTGGAACGTGTCTCGTATAGCTACGCTGATGTCCTAACGGATACAGTTAAAATTGAATTCGGTAATTGATTTATAAATGAGGGGCGGATGCATTGGCAGCTGCTTCTTTTTTTGTGCGCCCGTTTACGGTACAATGGCGAACAGGAGACAAATGGGAAGGGTGAACGTGATGCGCACGATCAGTGTGAAAGCGCCGGCAAAAATTAATTTGACACTTGATGTCCTTGGAAAGCGTCCGGACGGCTATCATGAAGTAGAAATGGTAATGACGACAGTCGACTTGGCAGATCGCTTGGAGTTGACAGTTTTAGAGTCGGATGAGATTCGGATTCAATCAGAACACGCCTATGTGCCGAATGATCATCGGAATTTGGCGTATCGAGCAGCAGAATTGTTGCGCGAGCGTTTTAACATTCAGCAAGGGGTCGAGATTGTGCTCGATAAACAGATTCCCGTGGCAGCTGGCCTTGCAGGTGGCTCGAGTGATGCGGCGGCAACGCTCCGTGGGATGAACGAACTGTTTTCATTGAACTTGTCATTAGAGGAGCTAGCAGAGCTCGGTGCCGAGATCGGATCGGACGTGTCGTTTTGTGTCATCGGTGGCACAGCCATTGCAAGAGGTCGTGGTGAACAGTTAGAAATGATTCCGTCCCCGCCACCGTGCTATGTCGTTCTCGGTAAACCGAAAATTGGGGTATCGACGGCAGATGTGTATCGGGCAGTGCGTATGGAAGAGGTATATCATCCTGATACCGATGCCATGGTGGAGGCGATTCGTCAAAAAGATTTTCATGGAATCTGTGAACACCTTGGGAACTCACTTGAGAGTGTGACACTTAAGCTGCACCCGGAAGTGAAACAAATCAAAGAAACGATGCGTCATTGCGGAGCGGAAGGTGTTCTCATGAGTGGAAGCGGACCGACCGTGTTTGCGCTGATTGAACACGAGCAAAAAGCGCATCGAATCTATAATGGATTGAAAGGATTTTGCCCAGAAGTGTTCGTCGTTCGGATTCTCGGCAAAAGACATTGAACAAAAACGAATGAAAGTGATATATTCTCAATAGAACATTCGTTTATTATTGAAGATGTGAAGGAGAATCCGTATGAAAATTCGTAGAAGTGGTCGTCTCGTCGATATGACCCGTTATTTACTTGATCATCCGCATCAGCTTGTCTCGTTGTCGATGTTTTCAAGTCGTTATAAAGCTGCAAAGTCGTCGATTAGTGAAGACCTTGTCATTGTCAGTGAAATGTTGTCCCATGATGGGATTGGAAAACTGGTGACTGTCCCTGGTGCAGCCGGTGGTGTCATGTTCATCCCGGGATGGAGTAAGGAAAAGTCGCTGGAGATGATTGACACGCTCTGTGAGCAACTATCAAAACCGGAGCGTCTCTTACCAGGAGGCTATCTCTACCTCACGGATGTACTAGGTAATCCAAGTCAGGTGAAACCGATGGGGCAGGTCTTTGCGTCCGTCTTCGCCGACCGTAAAGTCGATGTGGTCATGACGATTGCGACGAAAGGGATTCCACTTGCCTATGCGGTCGCTGAGCAGTTAGGTGTTCCGTTTGTCATCGTTCGTTCGGATAGCCGTGTCACAGAAGGCTCGACCGTCAGTATCAATTATGTATCGGGTTCATCGAAAGCGATCCGTACGATGGCGCTCGCACGTCGCAGTCTGCCACGTGGTGCGAATGTGCTCCTAATTGACGACTTTATGAAGGCCGGCGGAACGATTCGTGGGATGATGAGTCTCTTGAATGAATTCGAGGCTAACCTTGCGGGCGTCGGTGTCTTGATGGAGGCCGAAGGAGCCGAGAAGAAGATGGTGAGTGAATACGTCAGCTTGATGAAGTTAACGAATGTCGATCCTGATGAAGGGCTTGTCACCATTTCGCGGGGGAATGTGGAACAATTCTTAAAGTGATTGGCAAAATTTTGATTTCGTTTTATGATTAGAGGGTATAGAGTTATCAATATGAAGTCATGACGTTCGTTTGAAACCAACTGAACCTTACAGAAGATCACACCATGGCGTAGACAACGATGAAAAAGGGGATGCGAAACATGCAGATCACAGACGTAAAAATTCGCAAAGTCGCGACAGAAGGCAGAATGAAAGCGTTGGCCTCAATCACACTTGACCATGAATTCGTTGTACATGACCTTCGAATCATCGAAGGAAGTAGCGGTCTATTTGTCGCCATGCCGAGCAAACGGACACCAGAAGGGATTTTTCGGGATATTGCGCATCCGATTAACGGGGAGATGCGACAAAAGGTCGAAGCCGCTGTATTGGAAACCTATTCCAATATGGATGTGGAAATCCTTGACCCACAACATGTGTCATACGGTACACATGAATGACAGAAAACAGCGGTTAGGTTGCCTGCCGCTGTTTTTTTGCGTTTCAATGGTTAAGGAACGGTACAACTATTGAAACGAAGGCATGGTTTCGATATAGTAGAAACGGTGTAAATAGGATTTAGTTGCAGAAAAGCCGAACTATACAGACCAATCACAGCTGTTGTGAGATAGGAGCGAATCAAGCATGGAGCGTTTTGCAGTCATTTTGGCAGCAGGAAAAGGGACGCGAATGAAGTCGAAGTTATATAAAGTACTTCATCCAGTTCTAGGGAAACCAATGGTCGAGCATGTTGTCGATCAGTTAGACCAAATCGGTGTCAGTCGTCAAATCGTAATCGTTGGCCATGGGGCGGAAGCGGTACAAGACACGCTCGGCACACGGGTAGAGTATGCGGTCCAGGAAGAACAGCTTGGAACAGGGCACGCTGTTCAGATGGCTGAAGCAGAGCTTGCGGGTAAATCAGGGGCGACGCTTGTCGTCTGTGGAGATACACCGTTACTCACGGCAGAGACGTTAGAAGCCCTTCTCGCGCATCACGAAGCGCAACAAGCAAAAGTCACGGTGTTGACTGCGATTGCTGACGATGCGACCGGATATGGTCGAGTCGTTCGTGGTGAAGATGGGAATGTGACGAAAGTCGTGGAACATAAAGATGCTTCAGAGGCAGAACTCGCCATCAATGAAATCAACACAGGGACGTACGTATTCGATAACGAATTGTTGTTCGATGCACTCAAACAAGTCGGGAACAACAATGCACAGGGCGAATATTACTTACCTGACGTCATTTCAATCGCAAAAGAAGCGGGCGAAGTGGTTGCGGCGCATACAGCACCGACGTTTGATGAGACGATCGGGGTCAATGACCGCGTCGCCTTGTCGCAAGCAGAAGCCATCATGCGCAAGCGGACAAATGAGCGTCTCATGCGTGAAGGGGTTACCTTCATGGACCCGGCATCGACGTACATTTCACCAGACGTGGTCATCGGATCGGATACGGTCATTTATCCGGGAACGGTCATTCTTGGCAAGACGACGATTGGCTCAGAATGTGTCATCGGACCAAACTCGGACATCCGCAACAGTGTGATTGAAGACCATGCCGTCGTACGCCAGTCTGTCGTGACTGATAGCCGAATCGGTGAGGCGGCTCAAGTCGGACCGTTCGCTCACTTACGTCAACAAGCTGTCCTCGGTGCGAACACGCGCGTCGGCAACTTTGTAGAGATTAAAAAATCGACGTTCGGTGACGGTGCGAAAGCGTCACACTTGAGCTATATCGGGGATGCGTCAATCGGTGAGCGCGTCAACTTAGGCTGTGGCTCGATCACAGTGAACTATGACGGTAAGAACAAGTTCGAGACAGTCGTGGAAGACGATGCATTCGTTGGCTGTAACGTCAACTTGATTGCCCCTGTAAAAGTCGGGAAAGGCGCGATTGTCGCTGCTGGATCGACGATTACGAGTGATGTACCAGAAGAGGCGCTAGCGATTGCACGCGAACGCCAAACGAATAAAGAAGGCTACACAAAACGATAACTTGCTGCCAATCATTATGGAAAACAACGGAGGAGAATCCTAAACATGTCTACTGTATACGAACGAGAAATTCGTCTATTTAGCTTAAACTCGAACCGCCCGCTTGCTGAAGAAATCGCGAAAGAAATTGGTGTCCCGCTCAGCGATTGCCAAGTCAAACGTTTCAGCGACGGTGAACTCTATATCAACATCGAGGAAAGTGTTCGTGGAGATGATGTGTATGTCATCCAATCAACAAGCTCGCCTGTAAACGAAACGCTCATGGAATTGCTTGTCATGATCGATGCACTCAAACGTGCTTCTGTCCGTACGATCAACATCGTGATGCCGTATTATGGATACGCACGTCAAGACCGTAAAGCACGCTCGCGTGAACCGATCACGGCGAAACTTGTCGCTGACCTTCTTACAGTAGCGGGTGCGACACGCGTCATCACGATGGATTTGCATGCAGCGCAAATTCAAGGATTCTTCAATATTCCGGTTGACCAATTACTTGGTGTACCGCTCATCTCGACTTACTTTGAAACAGAAGAGTTTCAAGCGAAAGATATCGTGGTCGTTTCTCCAGACCACGGTGGCGTGACACGTGCACGTAAATTGGCAGAACGTTTGAAAGCGCCGATTGCTATCATTGACAAGCGTCGTCCGAAAGCGAACGTCGCTGAAGTCATGAATATCGTCGGCAGTGTCGAAGGGAAAACGGCGATTTTGATTGACGACATTATCGATACAGCTGGAACGATCACACTTGCGGCAGATGCTATCGTCGAAGCGGGTGCGAAAGAAGTGTATGCGTCTTGTACACATCCAGTTCTTTCTGGACCAGCGATGGAGCGGATCGACAATTCATCAATCAAAGAGTTGGTCGTCTTAAATACCATCGATTTGACGGGTCGCCCTTGCTCGAGCAAGATCAAGCAAATGTCGGTCGCCCATTTGCTTGGGGAAGCGATTATGCGCGTACACGAGCATAAATCGGTCAGTACCCTATTCGATTAAAAAAACGAGGCCCGGAGGCATTCGCCTTTGGGCTTTTTTGTTCAGGAGGAAATGATATGAAATGCATCGTCGGTCTTGGGAATCCCGGGAAAAAGTTTGAGATGACGCGACACAATGTCGGGTTTTTAGCGATTGACCGTCTCGCCGAAAAGCATGGCGTCTCGCTGAATGAAGCGAAGTTTAATGCCCTTATGGGAACGGGAAGAATCAATGGTGAACGCGTAGTACTCGTCAAACCACTCACGTATATGAACTTGTCGGGTGAAGCCGTTCGTCCCATTTTAGATTATTATAAGATTGAGATTGATGATTTATTAGTCATTTATGACGATTTGGATATGGTGCCCGGCAAGCTTCGTTTCCGTCCGAAAGGGAGCGCGGGTGGTCATAATGGGATCAAATCTCTCATTCAACACTTAGGAACGGCTGAATTCAAACGATTAAAGCTCGGAATCGGTCGTCCCCCGCACCCGATTAAAGTCGTCGACTGGGTGTTGATGAACTATCGCAAAGACGAGTTGCCGGCATTAAATGAAACACTCGATAACGCCGTAACTGCAGCCACTGATTTTGTGGACACAGATTGGCTGGCGCTGATGAATCGATACAACTAAAGGGTCATTGCACCCTTTTTTGTCGTATGAGTTGGAGGAAAACAAATGAATGCTTTAGAGAGATTTATGGTGGCGCTCCCTGAAACGAATGTGATTCGAGAGCGACTCCAAAAAGTGGACCGTCAATTGGTGACGGGATTGACGACAAGCGCGAAAGCCCTCATCTTGGCGGGACTCGTGAAATCGTCATCGAGACGTCTCGTCGTCGTGACGCATAACATGTATCAAGCCCAAAAGATGTTCGATCAACTTGAATCACTCATCGGTCCGGACAAAACGCTCTTATATCCAATCGATGAGACGCTAGCAGGTGAACTGTCACTGACGTCTAGTCCGGAACTGCTAGCTGCCCGAATCGATGCCCGTACTCGTCTCCTCGACCAAACAGGAGGCGTTGTTGTCGTGCCGCTTGGTGGATTACGACGCTATGTACCGAGTCCGGAAGCGTGGCAAGATAGTCGCGTTATGTTGAAGCCGGGAAGTGACCTCGATTTAGCGGATTTTGCGAAACAATTGACGGGCATGGGCTACGAACGAACGGCAACGGTGACCACACCTGGTGAATTTTCCGTACGAGGGAGTATTCTAGACGTTTATCCTCTTACGGAAGCGCGCCCATATCGAATCGATTTGTTCGACACCGAGATTGACTCCATTTTCACGTTTGACGCGGAAACGCAACGCTCGCTTGGTGTAGTGGGGGAAGTGTGCATTACGCCTGCGACCGAGTTCATCGCAACGGAGAATCAGCTGAAGCAGGCGGGCGGTGCGCTTCGGAAACAGTACGACCGAACCGTCGAATTGATTGGAAATGAAGTCATCCGTCAAGCCCTTGAAGAGGGAGTCGTGACAGACATCGAGCGGCTTGAGCGTGGAGACCTCCCGGAGAAAGTTGGGAAGTATTCGCCATTGCTCTATACGTCCACGCTCCTTGACTACGTTGGGAAAGACGCCGTCCTCATTTTAGATGAGGTGGCACGAATCGATGACGCTGCCGACGTACAGGACCGCGAAGAGGCGGAATGGTTCTCTTCACTCATCGAAAAAGGAGAAGCCGTCAGTAATTACACGCTCGCCGTCCCGATGCATAAAGTCTTCCGCGACTTGAAGCAAGTGGCGTTCTCCTTGCTTCCGTCTCGTCGTTCAGGTATTCCGGAGAGCGATACGGTCCATTTGAGCTGTCGTCCGCTACCGGCGTTCCATGGTCAGATGCATCTATTGAAACAGGAAGTCGAGCGATGGCAGCAAGGTGATCAACGCATCGTCGTACTTGCGGGAGATAAGTCGCGTGCAGATAAAATCGAAGCGCTTCTTTCCGACTATGGAATCGCCTCGACTTTCACCAATGTCGATGGAGAGTTAGAACCGAGACGTGTCTCGGTCATCATCGGTCAAATCGAAGGTGGATTCGAACTGTCGACGAGCCGTCTCGTTGTCGTATCGGAAGAAGAGTTATTCAAGCGTGTGACGAAACGAAAACGTCAGACGAAGAATTTGACGAATGCCGAACGAATCAAGAGTTACCAAGAGCTGAAGCCGAATGATTATGTCGTCCATGTGCACCACGGAATCGGGAAGTACCTTGGCATTAAAACAATCGAGGTCGGTGGGATCCATCAGGATTACCTGCACCTCGTCTATGCAGGGGACGACGCCCTCTACGTGCCGGTCGATCAAATCGATCTCGTCCAAAAATATGTCGGTGCCGAAGGAAAAGAGCCAAAGATTTATAAACTCGGCGGCACCGAGTGGAAGAAAGTAAAATCGAAAGTTGCCAAATCGGTTGAAGACATTGCTGATGAGCTCATTAAATTGTACGCGGCACGAGAGGCCTCGGTCGGTTTCGCGTTCCCTCCGGACGATGAAGAAATGGGTCAGTTCGAATCCTCTTTCCCGTACGCCGAGACAGAAGACCAGGTCCGTTCGATTGCAGAAATCAAGGCGGATATGGAACGCTCCCGTCCGATGGATCGCCTTTTGTGTGGAGATGTCGGATACGGGAAAACGGAAGTGGCAATTCGGGCGGCGTTCAAAGCCGTACTCGCCGGTAAACAAGTGGCCTTTCTTGTCCCGACGACCGTCCTCGCCCAACAGCATTATGAAACGATGCTCGAGCGGTTCAGCGAATTCCCGATCAACGTATCGGTCATGAGTCGTTTCCGTTCGAAGAGCGAGATGACCGCGACGAAGAAAGGGTTGAAAGAAGGTACCATCGACATCGTCGTCGGGACACACCGCGTGTTGTCAAAAGACGTGACGTTCGCCAATCTCGGTCTCGTCATCATCGATGAAGAACAACGGTTCGGCGTCAAACATAAAGAGCGTCTGAAGCAGCTGAAGACGAACATCGATGTCCTGACGCTGACGGCGACTCCGATTCCACGGACATTGCATATGTCGATGATCGGAATCCGTGATTTGTCCGTATTAGAGACACCGCCAGAGAATCGTTATCCTGTCCAAACATACGTCATGGAATACGACGGCATCGTCTTGCGTGAAGCGCTCGAACGTGAACTCGCTCGCGGAGGACAGGCGTTCTTCCTCTATAACCGCGTCGAAGGGATCGAACGAAAAGCGGAAGAGATTCGGGCCTTATTGCCCGATGCACGAATTGCTACGGCCCATGGACGTATGACTGAAAGTGAGCTCGAGAGCCAGTTGATCAGCTTCCTAGAGGGCGAGGCGGATATTTTAGTCTCAACGACAATCATCGAGACGGGAATCGACATTCCAAACGTCAACACCCTCATCGTCCACGATGCCGACAAAATGGGACTGTCCCAGCTCTACCAACTCCGAGGTCGTGTCGGACGTTCGAATCGCATCGCCTATGCGTACTTTACGTATCGGAAAGACAAGCGCTTGACGGAAGTGGCAGAAAGTCGTCTTCAGGCCATCAAAGAGTTCACAGAGCTCGGCAGTGGTTTTAAGATTGCGATGCGCGACTTGTCGATTCGTGGAGCCGGAAACTTACTCGGTGCACAACAGTCTGGATTCATCGATTCGGTCGGTTTCGATCTGTACTCACAAATGCTCTCTGAAGCCATTGAGGAACGGAAAGACCGCATGCGTGGACAAGCGAAACAAGTCGTCTTCAAACCGGAGATCACGTTCCAGGCCGATGCGTATATTCCTGATGATTACTTGTCAGATAGCGAATTGAAGATTGAGATGTACAAACGCTTCAAATATGTAGATACGCCGAGCGCGTTGTTCGCCCTTCAAGATGAACTGATTGAACGGTTTGGTGAATTCCCAGAACCGGTCGCGCTGCTCATTCAATTGACACGTCTACGTATTTATGGAGAACTGGCAAAAGTGAGTCGAATCAAGCAGACGCCAGGACGCATCGAGATTGTCTTATCGAAAGAATCGACGACGGCTCTGGATGTCCCGTCCTTCATGGAGTGGTCGATGCCTCTTGGTCGCAAGCTTGGCGTAGGGCAAGAAGACGGTGCCTTGAAACTGTCACTCAGCGGTCGGATGCCGCTAACAGAGCTCTTGAATGATGCCGATACTGTATTAGAAGAACTGATGAAGCGGTTGGTGGGCGATGCGGTCGCCAAGTAAGTTTGCGCAAGGCGTCGTTCTGTTCGCCCTTGCCGGCTACGTATCGAAACTGATCAGCTTCGCCTATCGTGTCCCCTATCAAAACTTGGCGGGGGACTTCGGACTTTATGCCTATCAAACCGTCTATCCGTTCGCGGCCATCGTGGCGTCACTCGGCATTTATGCGATGCCGGTCGTCATTGCGAAAATCGGCGTCGGTGCGAAAGGGACGAATCGTAAGTTAGAAGTCTTATGGGGAAGCTTTTACGCCTTGCTTCTACTCTCGTCCATGCTTGTCGTCACGGTATGGCTGTTTGCCCCGACCCTAGCGAAATGGCTTGGAGATGAGCAGCTAGCTCCTGCACTTCGCGTGATCAGTTTGAGTTATTTGCTCATGCCGGCGTCAGCCGTGTTGCGCGGGGCTTTTCAATCGAGAGATGACTTACGACCGAGCGCATGGTCGCAAGTGCTCGAGAACTTTGTCCGCGTGACGGTCATGCTGTCCCTATTATGGATTGGGGTCCGTCTCGGAAAAGATGCATATACGCTCAGTCAATATGCGTATGGTGCGACGCTCATCGGTGGGCTTGTGGCGATTGCCTTTTTAGTTTATCGCGCACGAGGAGTGCGGATTGTGAGGGTGCGCCGCGTCACGTTTCGGAGAGGAATGAAACTCTTGTTGACGACGGGTTTCGCGGTCGGATTCGCATCACTCGGGATTTTATGGATGCAACTGGTCGACTCCTTCACCATCGTCAATTTGATGGGTGGCACATATGAGGCGAAGGTGAGCAAAGGAGTGTTCGATCGAGGATATCCGCTCGTGCAATTCGCCATTTTGTTCACCACGACCATCGGGATGGCCAACGTGCCGACGCTCGTCCGTCACTATCGGGCAGGGCATCTCCAAAAGACGACGCAGGGACTCCGGTCGATGATTCGTGTGACGACGGCGATTGCTGGTGCAGCGACCATCGGGTTGATGGGAGTCATGTTTTTCTTGAACGTGGCCTTGTTTGAAGACGAGTCCGGGACGCGAGCCCTTGTCTTCTTAGCGACGAGTACGTTTGCTGCCTCCTTGGCGATTGCGAGTATGACATGTTTACAGGCGATTGACCGAGAGTGGGTCGCGGCACGAAGTATGGTCGTCGCAATTTTAATGAAAAGTATGGTAAACGCATGGCTTGTCCCGAGTTACGGAATCGAAGGCGCGGCAATCGGGACGTCGATTGGATTTTTAGCGATGGCATTCTATAATTTTCGGGCGCTTGACCGCTCGATTCCGCTCGGATCATTTCGATCGAAACACTATAAGTCGCTATGGAAAGCCCTCGTACCCATGCTGATCCTCATTGCCGTGTTAAACTGGCTAGGTCAGATGTGGGTCGACTCGCGAATCACTGCGTTCGGTTGGTTAATCGGAATGGTGTGTAGCGGTGCCTTCCTCTATGTATGGAGATTATGGAGTACGCGAATGCTGTCACTTGCGGAATGGGAACTGATCCCGTTCGGAAGTCGTCTGCTCGACGTGCTCGAGAAAAAGGAGAACTAATATGGGTTATACAATCACGGTGGTCGGACTCGGGTCTGGTGAGTTGAATCAATTGCCGCTCGGTGTGTACCGCCATTTAAAGCAGCAACCGCTCGTCTGGTTGCGCACAAAAGAACACCCTGTCGTTCAAGAGTTAGAAGCGGAAGGACTCGTGTTCGAATCATTTGATTCGGTCTATGAATCGAGTGATACGTTTGAAGAAGTATACGACCAGATTGTCGAGACGTTATTGAGTAAAAGTGAAGAAATGACGATCACATACGCCGTACCGGGCCATCCGTTCGTAGCGGAACGGACCGTCGAACTATTGGTGGAACGGGGAGCCGATCTTCATGTGCTCGGTGGACAGAGCTTCCTCGATGCCATGTTCCAGGCGCTCCGAATTGATCCAATCAATGGATTTCAACTGCTTGATGCGACTGCGCTCGACTTTGAACGTTTGCAGGTGACCCAACATGTGCTTATCGGGCAAGTGTACGATGGATTCGTGGCGGGTGACGTCAAAGTGCAATTGATGGAACGGTATCCGGATGACCATCCCGTCACCCTTGTGACGGCTGCCGGTACGACGCAAGAACGGATTGAGCACATTCCGTTATTCGAAATGGACCGGATGGCGGAAGTGAATAACTTGACGACCCTCTACGTTCCACCGCTCGTGGATGAATCGTATTTGGCGAAGGATTTTGCGACACTCAAACAAATCATCGCAACGCTTCGAGGACCAGACGGGTGCCCGTGGGATCGTAAACAGACGCATGCGTCACTTCGCAAGTACCTATTAGAAGAGGCGTATGAGTTGATTGAAGCAATCAATGCAGAAGACGATGATGCCATCATCGAAGAACTCGGTGACGTCTTGCTCCAAGTGATGTTGCATGCTCAAATCGGAGAAGATGAGGGCTATTTCGATATTCGTGACGTAATCGGTTCCATCAGTGAGAAGATGGTGCGCCGCCATCCACACGTCTTTGGCGATGTCACCGTCGAAGATGCCTCTGACGTGGTGAAAAACTGGAATGCGATTAAACAGACGGAAAAAGGGGAAAAGAAACAATCGCAACTCGATGGTGTTCTCGTCGACCAACCTTCATTGATGCGAGCGGAGCAACTTCAAAAGAAAGCGGCTCACGTCGGATTTGAGTGGGATGACGTATCCGGTGCCTTCGAAAAACTGGAAGAAGAGTTAAAAGAATGGCATGAAGACCTAAGTGATGAATCGGAACTTGGAGACGTATTGTTCTCCATCGTGAACATTGCGCGATACGTTGGGCTGAATGCCGAGCAAGCATTAGAACAGACGAACCGAAAGTTCAAACGTCGATTCGAGTATGTGGAAGCGAACGGTGACCTTCACCAGATGACACTCGAACAGATGGATGCGCTTTGGAACGAGGCAAAGGAGAAAGGTTTATGAGACTAGATAAGTTTTTAAAAGTGTCACGTCTAATCAAGCGTCGCACTTTGGCAAAAGAAGTGGCGGACCAAGGACGAATTCAACTGAATGGGCAAGTCGCGAAGGCGAGCACAGAAGTCAAAGTCGGAGATGAGTTACAAATTCGCTTCGGAAATAAACTCGTCACGGTCGTCATCGATTCAATCGCAGAACATGCACGTAAAGAAGATGCGAAAGAAATGTATCGTTTACTTAAAGAAGAGAAGATGGACGGTAGTATCAACTCATAAAAAAAAGTATACTTAATGTATTAAGAGGAGGGGGATGAGGCGATGAACGGACGTAATCCGATGGATCGACAACGACGCATTCGAGCGCTAGATGAGCGTAGAGAACAGTTAGAAAAAGATACACATCGCCGACGAGTTCATCTTCGACGTCGTTTGGCAGCAGCCTCTCTCCTGTTTTTATTTGTCATGGTGTTGATTGGACAGAGCTACTTCTCGAAAGTAGGGTACGTATCGGACCAGCAACAAGCCTACGCACAAGCAAAAGTGGAGTTGCGTGAACAGCAGGCCGAACAGGATGAGTTGAAAGAGCAAGTGGAACGGTTACAGGATGAGGATTATATCGCGAACTTAGCACGAAACGAACTGCTTTTCTCTAAAGATGGAGAGATTATTTTCTACTTCTCGCCAGAGGAATAAGTCGGTTCGTTGACCGTTAGGGAAACGACTCGTATAATTAGAAAGAATCAATCAAAAAAGGAGTACATTATTTTATGTCAATTGAAGTAGGAAGCAAGGTACAAGGTAAGGTTACAGGGATTACGCATTTCGGAGCGTTCGTCGAGCTCCCAAATGGCAAGACAGGATTAGTACACATCAGTGAAGTGGCAGACTCTTACGTCAAAGACATTAACGAAGTGTTGACAGTCGGTCAAGAAGTCACGGTAAAAGTGTTGAACGTCGAAAATGATGGGAAAATTGGGTTGTCCATCAAGAAAGCAGTCGACCGTCCTGTAAGCGAACGTCCTGAGCGTCCTGAGCGTCCAGCTGGTGAGCGTTTCTCTCGTGGCCCACGTCCAGGTGGCCCAGGTCAAGGTGGTCCACGCGGTGGCGGCGGTCCACGCGGTGGCGGCCCACGTGGTGGCGGTCGTCGTGAACAACGTCGTGAACCAGAAACATTCGATACATTGATGAGTAAGTTCTTGAAAGATAGCGACGAGCGTCTTTCGACGTTGAAACGTCAAACAGACTCAAAACGCGGTGGACGCGGAGCCAAGCGCGGGTAATCCTTCGTATACCAATTAGCTTCTACTCGTAACCATAGAGGTCTTGTAATGAGACGAGCCATGAACATTTTCGTTCATGGCTTTTTTTCTGTTTAAAAATTTATAAAAAATAGCTAAAAGAGTTGCTTTTTTTCGAGGAAGGGAGCAAAATAGGGAACATGAAAAAATAGTTATGTTTTATAAGTGAAGGTGGAGAGAAAAATGAATGGATGGAAACTGTGGATGGCGGAGTGGCGAAGTATCTTCAAGAACCCACGTGTGTTGGTTCCGATTCTCGCAGTCGCACTCGTACCGTTAATGTACGCAGGGATGTTCCTATGGGCTTTTTGGGATCCGTATGGACAGATGAAAGATTTGCCGGTCGCCATCGTCAATGAAGACAAAGGGGCAACGTTTGAAGGAGAGTCGCTTGCGATTGGAGATGACCTCATTGATAAGCTGCTGGATTCGGAGGCGTTCAAGTTCGTCGAAACGACGAAGAAAGAAGCGGAATCTGGACTGAAAGACCATGACTACTACATGGCGATCGAGATTCCAAAAGACTTTTCAGAAAAAGCGACGACTGCTTTAGATGAACATCCGGAGCAACTCGAACTGAAGTATATCGCAAATGAATCGTATAACTTCTTAGCCGCACAAATCGGTGGTTCCGCGATGGAACAAGTCAAAGCGGAACTGTCGACCGAAGTCTCGAAACAGTATGTCAGTGCGTTGAAAGACGGATTGAATGATGTGGCAGACGGACTTGGTGAAGCCGCAGATGGTGCAGCGACACTTGCGGACGGCTCAACGTCAGCAAAAGACGGTGCCGTCAAGTTGGCGGACGGGACGAAGCTTCTCGCTTCGAAACAACGTGAGCTCGCGGATGGAGCAAGCCAATTAAACGATGGGATGACTCAGTTGGCCGATGGTTCATCTGAACTCGCGGATGGGACGAAGCTTCTCGCTTCGAAACAACGGGAGCTCGCGAATGGAGCAAGTCAATTACGTGATGGTGTTTCGCAATTGGCTGATGGCTCATCTGCACTCGCGGATGGCAGTCAACAAGTGTACGAGGGCTCAGCCTCACTTGCGGACGGGGTCCATCGTGTCAGTGAGGGCGCTTCTGCCTTACAAGGCGGGACGAGCCAACTCGTTGACGGAACAGGGGCGTTCGCATCGAAACTAGATGAACTACACACAGGTGCGAAGACGTTGAACCAAGGTGTTCAAGACCTTGCTGCCGGAATCGAGCGCTCAAAAGAGGGGGCATCTGCATTACAGGATGGTGCCACAAAACTCACAGGAGCGTTGACTCAGGCGAAGGAAGGAAACGCGGCACTTGTCGCGGGTCAAACAGACGTGGTCAATGGGATCGGACAAATGAAGTCTGAATTGACTGCGAAACAAGATGAGTTGATTGGACAATTGACAGCACTCGCTGAGTCGGGTCAATCGGCATCACCTGAAATGCTTCAAGCCATCGCTGCACAACTGAGCGAAGGGAAGCAAGAGACGGCGGCCGGGTTTGATCAACTATCCGCTGGTGCTGCAAAAGTGAAAGAAGGACAGGTCGCACTTGGTGCAGGTCTTGATCAGGCAGGTACAGGTGCAAACAAACTGTCGACTGGACTTTCTGACTTGAGTGCCGGTCAAACGAAATTAGCCGAAGGTGCGAACGCGTTGGCAAGTGGTTCAAGTCAAATCGAGCAAGGTACTCAAACGGCGGCCGATCGTTCCCAAGAACTTGTGTCAGCGAGTGCGAAGCTCAATCAAGGCGCGACACAACTTCAAGATGGGACAACTGAACTCGCCGCTGGAAGTGACAAGCTTGTAGACGCGACCGGACAGTTGTCTGAAGGTAGCGAAAAGCTTGCGGATGGAGCGAAGAGCGCAAGCACCGGTACAAATGAATTGGTGAATGGTGCGAATCAGTTAGCGGATGGTGGTCAAAAGCTGCAGTCAGGAAGTCGTGAACTGGCCGAAGGCGCGAAGAGTGCCGGAGCCGGAACGAGCAAGCTGACGGATGGCGCGAATCAGCTCGCGAATGGTGGAGAAGAACTTTCAGACGGTAGCGGTGAACTCGCTGACGGCATGAAGGAGCTCGCATCAGGTAGCGATGAACTTCGTGACGCCTTAGTGAAAGGTGCGAAAGACGCAGACATCGGTTTAACGGATGACAACGTCGAGATGATGGCCGGTCCAGTGTCGCTCGTCGACAACTCGATTCACGAGGTGCCTAACTACGGTACTGGATTCGCTCCATACTTCATGTCACTCGGACTTTTCGTTGGAGCACTCCTTCTCTCGATCGTTTATCCGTTATACGATCCAGCAGGACGTCCGAAACGTAGTCTTTCGTGGGTATTGTCGAAATCTGGTGTCCTCATGGTCGTCGGATTCCTGCAAGCCTTGATTCTCGATGTGGCGATGGTGCAACTGCTCGGTCTTGAAGTGAGCGAACCATTAAAATTCTTCGGTTTCAGCTGGTTGACGAGCATCACGTTCCTCTTTATCGTACAGTTGCTCGTGACAACACTCGGAAACCCTGGACGTTTCGCGGCAATCGTCTTGTTGATTTTACAATTGACGACGTCAGCCGGGACGTTCCCGCTTGAATTGATTCCAAGAGCGTTGCAACCGTTCAATGCCTTGCTTCCAATGACGTATACGGTTGCCGGATATAAAGAAATTTTATCGGCAGATGGTGCGCAGTACTTGCAGACGGCGACAACCTATTTAGTGTTTGTGGCTGCCGGATGTTTTGCATTACTATGGGCGTACTTCCGGATCGCATGGAAGAAAAAATATCGTCAAGTCGCATCAGAAGCATGATGTAAATACGATACAAAATCGTGTATAGTGGGGAAGACGACACTATACACGATTTTTTTCTTAAAAAAATATAAAAAAAGAATTGACACTCGAATGGTGACTGGTTATTATAGAAAATGTGCTTAGGACACAACAATAACATGGCGGTGTAGCTCAGCTGGCTAGAGCGTACGGTTCATACCCGTGAGGTCGTGGGTTCGACTCCCTCCGCCGCTACCATTTTATTTAGGCCCGTTGGTCAAGCGGTTAAGACACCGCCCTTTCACGGCGGTAACACGGGTTCGAATCCCGTACGGGTCACTTAACCTAAGCGTAAAGAAGCCATCTCAATCGAGATGGCTTCTTTTGTTATATCAAGGAGGAAATTCATGAAAAAGGTACTCGTCGCTGTGTCGGGTGGAGTCGATTCCATTGTCTTATTGGACCGTCTCGTCAAGCAAGGATGGGATGTGGCGGTGGCGCACGTCCATCACGGTTTACGAGAAGCATCAGATGAAGAGTACACGTTCGTCGCACACGTAGCGGCATCCTACCAAGTCGCGTTTCATGGTACGCGTCTCCATTTTCAAGAAGGAGCATCACAGGCTCATTACCGTAAGGCCCGCTACCGCTTTTTTGAAGACGTCATGAATGAACATGGATACGATACACTGGCCACGGCTCATCATGCGGATGATGTGTTGGAGACGGTGCTCATTCAACTTCACCGAAACGTGATCGAAGTGAAAGGAATTCCCGAGAGAAGAACGTTCGGGCGTGGGACGTTGATCCGTCCTTTATTAAGAGAAACAAAGGTGCAACTCATCGAGTATGCTCGGAAAAACGAACTTGCCTGGAGGGAAGATGCCACCAATCAGGAAGTGACCTATTTACGGAATCGGATCCGTCACGAAATCATCCCGAGGCTGAAACAACTGTGGCCGACAGTCGTTGACGATGTATACGATACGGCGAAACAGGCATTCGCTGAATGGGACAGGCGTTACCAGTCATGTGAGCAATGGATTGAAGCAAACGTAGAGCTTGGAATGAAAGCGTTTCATGTGAAACTTGATGAATTCAATCGCTTATCCTCGCTTGAACGGTATACGGTCGCTCGCTTGCTATCCCGTCGCTATGGGGTAGAGGTCAATGAGGCGCTTGAGAAGCTAAGGACAAGTCAAAAGGATACCGGGACCTACCACCTGTCGGGTGAGTGGTTCATGATGAAGCGGAAGAGGGTACTTAATCTTGTACAACGTTCGACAGAAGCATCACTTCACCCCGTTCAGGTCGAGTCGTTACCGGCCGTCGTTCAATTTGGAAAGCGTACGGTTTCGTTGTCCATCGAAGAAGGACGAGAAGGTATTCCGCTAAAGGAAATCACTTATCCGCTGACAATTCGTTCGCTCGCACCGGGGGACCGGATGAAGTTGAACGTGGGGACAAAAAAAGTGTCCCGCATCCTAATCGATGAAAAGGTTGAGCGAACCATTCGACCGACTCTCCCGTTGCTTGAGGACGCCTCAGGGCGAATTCTCGCGATTGTCGGGGTAAGAGTTTCAGATTTTCTAGACAAGTCGGATGCGATTTGTCTACGATTAATGGTAAAATGATGATTGTGTCGAAACAGAAAGAGGAGGATTTCAAGATGTCATTAATGAACGATATGGAGAAAATTTTAATCTCACGTGAAGAGATTCAAGAAAAGGTGAAAGAACTCGCTGGAACATTGAGCGAAGACTATAAAGAAGAGTTCCCACTTCTCGTATGTGTATTGAAAGGCGCGATGCCGTTCATGTCGGACCTCGTCAAAGAAATGGACATTCATTTAGAGATGGACTTCATGGACGTGTCGACGTATCACGGAGGAACTTCTTCGACAGGTGAAGTGAAAATCGAGAAAGATTTAAATACATCTGTAGAAGGACGCGACATCTTGATTGTAGAAGATATTATTGATAGTGGATTGACGCTTGGTTATCTCGTCGATCTTCTTAAATACCGTAAAGCGAAGTCTGTGAAGATCGTCACGCTTCTCGATAAGCCGACTGGTCGTAAAAATGGTTTATCAGCAGACTATAGCGGTTTCGTGATTCCACACGAATTCGTTGTCGGCTACGGTCTCGATTATGAAGAGAAATATCGTAACCTTCCTTATGTCGGTGTGCTCAAGCCGAGCGTTTACGGGGGCTAACGTTTTTCTTTTGAAAATGTGACGTGGTAAGATAAAGGAAATCCCCAAAGTATAGGCATATACTGAATGGGCGAGAACATCGTTTCTCGGAATAGGAGGCAGAGAATGAATCGTGCAGTGAAAAACACATTGGTTTTTGGTGTGATTTTCCTAGCCTTGATCTTGTTCCTTCAATATTTGCAGAATCCGAATAGTCAGAGTGAAACGCTCTCGTATTCGAAATTCCTAGAATATGTGGAAGATGATCGGATTGAGACGGCAACCGTACAAGAAATCCCGGGGGCTATCTCGATTACAGGCGATCTTACAGGAGATGAAGACCAACGTTATGAAACAAACATTCCAGCGAACGAAGCGGAATATGCGGATGTATTAACGCAGCTTCGAGCGAATACGGATATTCAAATCGAGGAGGCTGAATCCAACAGTAGCTGGTTCAGCATCGTCTTCGCGATTTTACCGTTCATTATCATCTTCATCTTGTTCTTCTTCTTGTTGAACCAAGCGCAAGGTGGTGGCGGTGGTGGTCGTGTGATGAACTTCGGGAAATCGAAGGCGAAACTATACGACCAAGAGAAACGTCGCGTCACATTCAAAGATGTGGCTGGGGCGGACGAAGAGAAGCAAGAACTCATCGAAGTCGTTGAATTCTTGAAAGATCCTCGCAAATTCTCGAAACTCGGCGCACGTATTCCAAAAGGGGTCTTACTCGTAGGTCCTCCAGGGACAGGTAAAACACTCTTGGCTCGTGCGGTAGCCGGTGAAGCCGGTGTTCCGTTCTTCTCGATCTCAGGTTCGGACTTCGTTGAGATGTTCGTCGGGGTCGGGGCGTCACGTGTTCGTGACTTGTTCGAAAATGCGAAAAAGAATGCGCCATGTATCATCTTTATCGATGAAATCGATGCGGTCGGTCGCCAGCGTGGTGCCGGTCTCGGTGGTGGACACGATGAGCGTGAACAAACATTGAACCAACTCCTTGTTGAGATGGATGGATTCAGTGATAACGAAGGGATCATCATGGTTGCGGCGACAAACCGTCCAGATATCCTCGACCCGGCCCTCCTTCGTCCAGGTCGTTTTGACCGTCAAATTACGGTCGATCGTCCGGATGTCAAAGGACGCGAAGAAGTACTGAAAGTCCATGCGCGCAACAAGCCACTCGATTCGACGGTGGACTTGAAGTCGATCGCACAACGTACGCCTGGTTTCTCTGGGGCAGACTTGGAGAACCTCTTGAACGAAGCGGCACTCGTTGCGGCACGTTCGAACCGTACAGCCGTTTCAGTTGTCGATGTGGAAGAAGCGATTGACCGCGTCATCGCAGGTCCTTCGAAGAAGAGCCGCATCATCTCTGAAAAAGAGCGCAACATTGTTGCATATCACGAAGCAGGTCACACAATCATCGGTCTCGAGCTTGAGAATGCGGATGAAGTACACAAAGTGACGATCGTTCCACGCGGAAACGCGGGCGGATATGTCGTCATGCTTCCGAAAGAAGATCGTTACTTCATGACAAAACCTGAACTCGAAGACAAGATTGTCGGTCTTCTTGGTGGTCGCGTCGCCGAAGATGTCATCTTTGGAGAAGTGTCGACTGGAGCGAGCAATGACTTCCAACGTGCTACTGGTATCGCACGTAAGATGGTCATGGATTACGGGATGAGCGATAAACTCGGACCGCTCCAGCTCGGTTCAAACCATGGCGGACAAGTCTTCCTCGGTCGTGATTTCCAGACAGAGCAGAACTACTCGGATGCGATTGCGCAAGAAATCGATTTGGAGATTCGAGACATCATCAATCGCTGTTACGCGAAAGCGAAGCAGATTTTGACAGATCGTCGCGAAGATCTCGAACTCGTTGCGAAGACGTTGCTTGATGTCGAGACGCTTGACTCGAAACAGATTCGTCATTTGATCAAGACACGAGAATATCTCCCGCATGAGCCGGAAGAGGACGTGGATGGATCGACGGATGCGGATGACGCAGCGAAGAAAGATGATGCAGCCGTTCAACACGGTCAAGTCGTCGATCAACCTGAAGTTGTCCAAGACAGTCAGCCGGATGTCGTACCTGAAGGCGATAAGCCAGAAGCGACACCGACAGAACGTCCGAATAACGAATCACGTTAATGAAAAAGACGAATGCCCTTGACGAGGCATTCGTCTTTTTTCGTGTTATAATTCGAGCGAACTGCAATTGACAACAAAGTGAGGAACTATATCATGATTTTAGTGATTGATGTTGGAAATACAAATATTGTTCTCGGGATGTACGATGGAGATCATCTCGTACACCATTGGCGCATCTCAACGGATCGTACAAAAACGACCGACGAGTACGGCATGCTGGTGAAATCGCTATTCGATCATTCGAACGTCTCGTTCGACCAGGTCGAGGGAGTGATCTTATCTTCTGTCGTACCTCCTGTTATTTTCCCACTTGAACAAATGTCGCAACGATACTTCAATGTACGTCCAATCGTTGTAGGACCAGGTGTGAAGACAGGATTGGATATTCACGTCGAGAACCCTCGCGAAGTCGGGGCCGACCGAATCGTTAACGCGGTGGCTGGAATCGCCAAGTATGACGGTCCACTCATAATTGTTGATTTTGGAACGGCAACCACGTATTGTTACATCGATGAGAAACGTCGTTACCATGGCGGAATCATCTCACCAGGTATCATGATCTCAGTGGAGGCACTCTATCAGCGTGCCGCGAAACTACCTCGGATTGAATTGGCGACCCCGCCGACAGTCATCGGGAAGAACACGATTCAAGCGATGCAATCGGGGACATATTATGGATATGTGGCCCAAGTGGACGGTATCGTGAACCGGATGAAGCGTGAAGTCGGTGAAGCGACTGTCATTGCAACGGGTGGGCTGGCGCGATTGATCAGTGAACATGCAGAGACAATCGACCATGTGGATTCGTTCCTGACACTCGAAGGCCTCCGTCTCATTTACGAGCGCAATCAAAAGTAAACTAAAGGAGTTAAATCATATGATTCATACAGAACAACAAGCATTACTCGACCAGATGAAGGATGACTATCTCGTTCGTGCCCTCGGTTTTAACGGAGAGGTTCGTGCCTTTGCCGCACGCACGACAAAAACGGTATATGAGACGCAACTTCGTCATCAAACGACACCAGTTGCTTCAGCTGCCCTCGGACGGACGATGACGATCGGCTCGATGATTGGAGCGATGCAAAAAGGTGCAGCGCGTGTCACGCTTAAAGTAGAAGGTGATGGTCCAATCGGGAAAATCATCGTGGACGCGGATACAGCGGGAGATGTTCGTGGATATGTGTCGTACCCGCGTGTCGATGGCGGTACATTCGTCAACGAACAAGGGTTGACGAAATTGAAAGTCGGCGAAGCCGTCGGAAAAGGAACCATTTCTGTCATTAAAGACTTAGGATTGAAAGACTATGTCGGCGGTTCTTCAGAGATTCAAACGGGCGAAATCAGTGAAGACTTCACGTACTACTTCGCCACATCTGAGCAAGTACCGTCAGTCGTCGGGGCGGGTGTCCTCGTCTTACCGGAAGATGAATCGATTCTTGCTGCAGGTGGAATCATCGTCCAGTTGCTCCCGAACGCTTCTGAAGAGACGGTACAAGCGCTCGAAAAAGCACTTCAGACGTTCCCACCCGTATCGGTTTTGATTGGTGAAGAAAAAACGCCAGAAGAAATGCTTCAATTACTCCTTGGCGATAGCCTCGATGTCCTCGACACGAACCCGATCCAGTTCAACTGCACATGCAGCCGTGAACGAATGGAAAGCGCCATTATCGGTCTCGGAAAAGAAGAGATTCGTCAGATGATTGAAGAAGATGGCGGAGCTGAAGCCGTATGCCATTTCTGTGGCGAAAAGTATCATTTCTCAGCGGAACAGTTAGAGACGATGAAAGTACAGGCACAGGCGTAAGCAACGTTCCAAATTGCATATTTTCAATTCGATAGGGTATGATAACAATATCGGAATAGTCGGAATTATGAAGGAGGAAATGCAATGCGTATCGTAAACTCAGTAACAGACTTGATTGGAAAGACTCCGATTGTGAAATTGAACGGAATGACTGGACCAGAGGATGCCAACGTGTATCTGAAGCTCGAATATATGAACCCGGGATCAAGCGTCAAAGACCGGATCGCCCTCGCCATGATCGAAGCGGCCGAAAAAGACGGTATCTTGAAGCCAGGTGATACAATCATCGAGCCAACAAGCGGAAACACGGGCATCGGGCTCGCGATGGTCAGTGCCGCAAAAGGATATAAAGCCATTCTCGTTATGCCTGAAACGATGAGCATGGAACGCCGAAACCTCCTTCGTGGATACGGGGCCGAATTGATTTTGACACCAGGACCTGAAGGGATGGGTGGGGCGATTCGTCGCGCTACTGAAGAAGCCGAGAAACATGGCTACTTCCTCCCGCAACAATTCAATAACGCAGCCAACCCGAACGTTCATGAAATGACGACGGGACCTGAGATTGTGGAGGCGTTTGAAGAATCAGGACTTTCAGTCGACGCTTTGATTGCCGGAGTCGGGACAGGCGGTACCATTACTGGCGCAGGTAAAGTCGTGAAGGCGAAGTACCCGGACGTAAAAATTCTCGCCGTTGAACCGGTCGATTCACCTGTCTTATCAGGCGGGAAGCCGGGACCTCATAAGATTCAAGGGATTGGGGCTGGATTCGTTCCATCCATCCTCGACACGGAGATTTATGAAGGGGTTCTTCAAATCACGACAGAGCAAGCGTTCGAATACGCTCGTCAGGCGGCACGTACGAACGGTGTCCTCGGTGGTATCTCTTCAGGAGCTGCCATTGCGGCAGCGCTTGATACAGCGAAACGTCTTGGTAAAGGGAAAAATGTATTGGCGATTATCCCGTCAAACGGTGAACGTTACTTGAGCACACCGCTCTATCAGTTTGATGAAGAGTCAAACGAGAGTCGCGTATAACATTTCAGGCAGTAATCGAGAGACATTCTCTTTCGATTGCTGCCTTTTCTTGTGTACAATAAAAGGCATGAATGAATAGACGGAGGAATGACATGTGAGATCGACTGCGTTCAGAACAAAGCGGATGACGAAAGAGAAGATGTATGAGGCCTACATGACGTTGACAGCGGATCAACCGTATCATGCATGGTTAGAGAGTGGGAGAGCGGGACGGTATACGATTGCGGGAATCGAGCCGTTCGGTCGCTTTCATGTAAAAGACGGTGTCGGACTCTTGCAAGTGGGCGATACGACCGAAACGCTATACGGAAAGCCGCTTGAGCTCGTCAGTGAGGTGCGGAAGCGATTTGAGGCCGAGCGTCCGGAAGGGGCTCCTCCTTTCTTTGGTGGCATGATCGGGTATGTCAGTTATGATGTGGCCCGGACGATTGAACGTCTCCCTGAGCAAGCGGAGGATGATTTGTCGACACCAGACGTCTCGTTTCTTCTGTTTGATGAGGTGGCGGTGTTCGATGAAGTGGATTCGACTCTGTACTTGATGGTGACGGCGAAGGAAGGTGCAGAACGTAAGGCGGACCGATTGGCGGCCATGTGGAACGTCGAGTCGCATTACGCGTTCAAGCCGACAGGGCAGTCATCGGTAGAGCGATCGCGCTCCATGTCCCAGGAAGAGTTTGTTGAAGCGGTCAAACGGATTCAGTCCTATATCGTAGAAGGGGACGTGTTCCAAGTGAACTTGAGCGTTCGGCAGTCTGAACCGCTTCTCGCTGACCCGCGTCGTGTATATGATACGTTGCGACAAATGAATCCATCTCCTTATATGGGCTATTTCGTGGACGACGCTTTGACGATGGTCTCCGCTTCACCAGAGTTGTTGCTTGAAAAACATGGAACCGACATTTCGACGCGCCCGATCGCGGGTACGCGTCCACGTGGCAAAGATGATGTGGAGGACCTAGAGTTGGCGAACACGTTGCTTGAAAACGAGAAAGAGCGAGCAGAACACGTCATGCTCGTCGACCTCGAACGGAACGACCTTGGCAAGGTGGCGGCATATGGCAGCGTTCATGTTGATGAATTGATGGTGATTGAGAAATACTCACACGTACAACATATCGTCTCGAACGTACGGGGTACGATTCGGGATGAAGTATCAGGAGCCGAAGCGCTAGCAGCGATGTTCCCAGGCGGCACCATCACCGGCGCCCCGAAAATTCGAACGATGGAAATCATCGAAGAACTCGAACCAGTTCGCCGGGGACTCTACACCGGTTCATATGGATGGTTAAGTTGGAATGACGACCTTGTCTTCAATATCACGATTCGAACGATGGTCGTGAAAGACGGAATCGCATACGTTCAAGCGGGAGCAGGTATCGTGATTGATTCGGATCCGGTCTCGGAATATGAAGAATCCCTGTCCAAAGCGAAGGCGCTATGGGCGGCGAAACACATGACGGAGGAAACGACATGATTGTATTGATCGACAACTATGACTCATTTACGTATAACTTGGTGCAATATTTCGGTGAACTCGGTCAAGAACTGGTCGTGTATCGAAACGATGAAGTCACGATTCAAGAGATTGAGGCGCTTGCCCCGAGTTATCTTGTCATTTCGCCGGGACCTTGCACTCCGAATGAGGCGGGAATTAGCATCGAGGCAATCCGAGCGTTCGCAGGTCGTATCCCGATTTTAGGGGTTTGCCTCGGACATCAGGCGATTGCGCAAGCGTTCGGCGGAGAAGTCGTCCATGCGGAGCGGCTCATGCATGGAAAAACGTCGAAGATTCAACATGACGGAAAATCGATTTTCAAGGAGATTCCACAACAGACGATTGTGACCCGTTACCATTCGTTGGCCGTGGAGCGTTCGTCGCTACCAGAGTGTCTAATGGTCACTGCAGAGACGGAGACTGGAGAAATCATGGCACTCCGTCACCGAACGCTTCCGATCGAAGGGGTGCAATATCACCCTGAAGCGATTTTGACTGAGCATGGGAAAGAAATGATTCGAAACTTTATCGAGGAGTATCGTCATGTGGTATTGGCATAACGGAGAGTTAGTCGAGCGTGAGAAGGTGTTGATCCCGGTTGAAGATCACGGTTTCTTGTATGGAATGGGCTTGTTCGAGACGTTCCGTACATATGAATTCGTCCCTTTCCTGTTCGATGCCCACTGGGAGCGCTTGATAAAGAGTCTCGATGAGCTGTGGATAGACTTCCCGTTTACGAAAGAAGAAATCGGGACGGCGATTCAGCAACTGTGCCGTCAAAATGATGCACCCGACCTCTATATCCGCTTGAACGTGTCGGCGGGGGTTGCACCACTTGGTCTCTATGCGGGGCGTTATGAGACACCGAACGTCACGTTGATCGTCAAACCGCTCTCCTCAGAAGTCGTACCACAGGAAAAGCGAGTCGAACCGATCCCGTTTCCGAGAAGTCGTCCTGAAGCAGCTTTTCGATTAAAATCGCATCATTACATGAACAATATCCTTGGGAAACGGACCTTACAAGACCAGAGTGCTGAAGGACTATTTGCGGACGAGCATGGATGTGTAGTGGAAGGGCTCGTGTCGAACATTTTTTGGGTCGGTCCAGATGATAGGTTATACACGACTCCGCTTTCGAGCGGAGCACTCGCAGGTGTGACGCGACAATGGGTGATAGACCATTTCTCTGTAGTCGAACAACCCGTGACATTTGAAGAATTGACTGCAGCGAAAGAGATTTGGATGACGAATTCAATCCAACAAGTCGCTCCGGTGACGCATTATGGAAATCTGAGATACCCCGGTAAAGACGGGGTACGATTTAACGAAGTGTGGGCGAAACTCGTTCGCTCACTTGGTTAGGAGGCGGAAACATGACGAAAATCATGGGTATTTTAAACGTGACCCCGGACTCGTTTTCGGATGGGGGACGGTATACGGCAATCGAGGAAGCTGTACGACATGCGAAACAACTCGTACAAGAAGGTGCCGATGCGATTGATATCGGTGGAGAATCGACAAGGCCGGGCGCAGTACTTGTTTCCGAGGAAGAAGAGATTGAACGTGTCGTCCCAATCATCCGTCGACTAAAAAACGAAATCGATGTCCCGATTTCGATTGATACGTATAAGCCGATGGTGGCGAGAGCGGCAATCGAGGCCGGTGCGACGATCATCAATGACGTATGGGGTTCGAAATGGGGAGACCGCTCGATGGCACGTGTCGCTTTCGAATGTGGGGTTCCCATCATTCTCATGCACAACCGAACAGACCGGGACTACCATCATTTCATTGAAGATGTGGTCAGCGATCTACAGGAATCAATTGAGATTGCACATGCGGCAGGCGTAAGGGATGAGCACATTTGGTTAGATCCGGGCATCGGATTTGCGAAAGACGTGGCGCAAAACCTTGAACTCATGAATCATCTCGACGTGATCACACGTCTTGGGTATCCGGTTCTGCTCGGCACGTCGCGTAAGTCGTTTATCGGGCTTACGCTCGATTTACCGACAGAGGAACGGCTCGAAGGAACGATTGCGACGACGTGTCTTGGCATCATGAAGGGGTGCGACTGGGTTCGCGTGCACGACGTCAAAGCGAACGCCCGTGCGGCGAAGATGATGGATGCGATGATTGGAGGGGATAGACATGGATAAAATATTTGTGAACGGGATGCGTTTTTACGGTTATCATGGGGTGTTTGAAGAAGAAAACCGTCTCGGTCAACGGTTTCACGTGGATTTAATGTGTGAACTAGATCTCGCGCCTGCGGGACGTTCGGATGACTTGAACAATGGGGTCAGCTATGCCGGCTTGTATCAGTTGACGGAAGATATTGTGACGGGAGAACCGGTCAATTTGTTAGAAACACTCGGAGAACGCATCACGACAGCCGTGTTGGCGCATAGTGAGTTGATTCAACGTGTGACGGTTAAAGTCATTAAACCGGACCCACCCATCCCGGGACACTATGACTCAGTGGCAATCGAGATGACAAGGGGACGGACGTCATGATTTATATTGCATTAGGCGCCAATATCGGAGATCGGGCTAGACAGTTGTCTGCGGCAATCGATGAGATGGAGCGAACAGGTCTCCACGTCACGAAACAGTCGTCGGTCTATGAGACGGCTCCTGTCGGATATACAGAGCAACCTTCGTTTTTTAATATGGTGGTCGAAGTCGAGAGTCGCCAATCCTCGGACGAACTGCTCAACACGCTTCAACAGATCGAACAACGATTAGGACGGGAACGTCTATTTAAGAACGGACCGCGTACCATCGACCTTGACATCCTCTTTTATAATGGGGAAGATATACAATCAGAACACTTAACGGTTCCGCATCCGCGCATGCAGGAACGTGCATTTGTTCTCGCCCCGTTAGCGGAGATCGCACCAGAACTCGTCGTTCGCGGACAAACGGTCGCCTCCTGGCTCGAAGGGCTACCGATGACGGACCGCCAAGATGTCGTCCGGTTACAGTTGCTTAGGAATTTGGTGAAATGAAGGATGTGTTGTCTTGACAGGCTTTAAGATTGGAAACATAGAGATTAAAAACCGTGCAGTCCTCGCACCGATGGCTGGCGTGACCAACCCTGCTTTTCGTTTGATTGCAAAAGAGTTCGGAGCGGGACTCGTCTGTGCCGAAATGGTTAGCGATAAAGGAATCTTGCTCGAGAACGCTCGGACGATGCGCATGCTATACGTCGATGAACGAGAGAAACCGCTCAGTTTACAAATCTTCGGCGGTTCGAAAGATACACTCGTCAGAGCGGCGCAGTACGTCGACCAAAACACCAACGCGGATATCATTGATATCAACATGGGTTGTCCCGTACCGAAAGTGACGAAGTGTGACGCAGGGGCGAAGTGGTTACTCGACCCGGATAAAGTATATGAGATGGTGAATGCCGTCACGAATGTCGTCGAAAAACCGGTCACGGTGAAAATGCGCCTTGGTTGGGACGATGATCACATCTTTATTTTGGACAATGTGAAGGCGGCTCAGACAGGTGGAGCGGCAGCCATTGCCATTCATGGACGTACGCGTGCCCAACAATATGAAGGAACCGCGAATTGGGACTGGATTGGCGAGGCGAAGAAAGTCGCGACCGTACCGATTATAGGGAACGGGGACATTGCCACACCACAAGACGCGAAGCGTGTCATTGACCAATATGGCGTGGATGCCGTCATGATTGGACGTGCGGCACTTGGGAATCCGTGGATGCTCTATCAAACGGTCCAGTACCTTGAAACAGGGGAGCTCCCGCCGGAACCAGAGGCGCGTGAGAAAATCGACATCTGCATGCTTCATCTCGACCGGTTGAGTGCAATCAAAGGTGAGCTGACAGCCGTACGCGAAATGCGTCAACACGCGGCCTGGTATTTGAAAGGGTTGAAAGGCAGTGGTCCGATTCGCAAACAAATCAACGAAACGGAATCGCGCGAAGCGTTCGCGGCGGTCCTTTATGGATTTGTGGACCAACTCGAACGACAACTGTCAGAAGTGTGAACTAGTGAAAAGAACTAATTTATGGTAAGCTTGTTTGGCGAAAAAGTGCACCACAACGAATGAACGGCTTCGGCTGTGCTGTTGGCCATCGGGTCGACAGTTTTTTGTTAGAGAGAAACCCAATATGGATAGAGGAGTGAATGGAATAGTGAGCCACGAGTTAGAAATGAATGATCAAATGCAGGTTCGTTTTGAGAAGATGACCGATATGCGTGAGCGCGGTCTCGACCCGTTCGGTCACCGCTTTGATCGTTCTGCACACGCAGGTGAATTACATGAGCAGTATGAATCAATTGAAAAAGAGGCTTTGGCTGAACAAGATGTAGAAGTCACATTGGCTGGACGCATCATGACGAAACGTGGAAAAGGGAAGGTTTTCTTTGCCCACATTCAAGATGTGACAGGTCAAATTCAAATTTACGTTCGCAAAAACGATGTCGGGGATGAGCCGTTTGACTTATTCAAGTCTTCAGACCTCGGTGACATCGTCGGTGTGAAAGGGAAGCTCTTTAAAACGAACGTTGGTGAGCTTTCGATTCACGTGGAAGAGTTTGAATTATTGACGAAGGCGCTTCGCCCGCTTCCGGACAAATACCATGGATTAAAAGACGTGGAACAGCGCTATCGCCAACGCTATCTTGATTTGATTACAAACCAGGACTCGCGTCAGACATTCATTTTGCGTAGCCGCATCATTTCGGAGATTCGCAACTTCTTAAATCAAAAAGGATATTTAGAAGTGGAAACACCGATGTTACACACAATCGCGGGTGGAGCAGCGGCGCGTCCGTTCTTAACGCATCATAATGCGTTGGATATGGAACTTTATATGCGTATTGCCATCGAACTTCACTTGAAACGCTTGATCGTTGGTGGACTCGAGCGCGTGTACGAAATCGGACGTGTATTCCGTAACGAAGGGATCTCTACACGTCACAACCCTGAATTCACGATGATCGAATTGTATGAAGCCTATGCAGATTACAACGACATCATGGATTTGACGGAAGAATTGGTTGCGCACGTAGCGAAAGAAGTACTCGGTTCAACAGATGTGCAGTATGGTGAAGATACAATTCATCTTGGCATCGGTTGGAAACGTGCACATATGGTCGACCTTGTTAAAGAAGAGACAGGTGTCGATTTCTGGCAACAAATGTCCGATGAAGAAGCACGTGCTCTCGCAAAAGAACACGGTGTAGAAGTACAAGATCATATGACGTTTGGTCATATCGTGAATGAATTCTTCGAGCAGAAAGTAGAAGAAACGTTGCTTCAACCGACATTTGTCACAGGACACCCGGTTGAAGTATCACCATTGGCGAAGAAGAATGAAACAGATCCACGCTTCACGGATCGTTTCGAGTTGTTCATTGTTCGTCGTGAACATGCGAATGCCTTCACGGAGTTGAATGACCCAATCGATCAACGTGAACGCTTTGAAGCACAGTTGCTTGAAAAAGAAGCAGGTAACGATGAGGCACATGAACTCGACAACGATTTCCTTGAGGCACTTGAATATGGTATGCCGCCAACAGGCGGACTTGGAATCGGGATTGACCGCCTCGTCATGTTATTGACGAACGCGCCTTCAATCCGTGACGTTCTTCTTTTCCCAACGATGCGCCATCAACAATAATCAATTTAGTGGCCGGATCATCCGTTAATATGATCCGGCTTCTTTTTTTGTCAGCCTCGAAACGCATAGGTAAGCCGTTAAACAGAAGGAATGCTATAGATAAAAAACTTTTTTAAAAAAACTTTAGAAAAACCCCTTGCGTTAATGAGAGGTGTACGGTAAAGTAATAAACGTTGCCGCTGATGGCAGCGGAAAAGAAATAAAAAAGTGGTTGACAACTGTGTCGATGACTTGTATTATTTTAAGAGTCGCCAAGAGCGGCAGACGAACTTTGAAAACTGAACGATGAGGCAAAAATAAGTTTTACTATTTTTGAATGAAGCGCAAGCTTCGTCAATTTAAGAGCTGTATCAAATTCTTTGGAGAGTTTGATCCTGGCTCAGGACGAACGCTGGCG